>NZ_JBHWMB010000049.1:29451-66022 GCF_042730015.1 Streptomyces sp. NPDC059957
TTTTGGTGGGGGCTCCTTGCGTCGGGTGTTGTGGGGTTGGGGGGTGGGGTGTGGTTCCTTCCCCCCCCCCCCCGCCCCCCCCCCCCCCCCCCCCCCGGCCCCGCTCAGCTGGGAGCCTCGGCGCCCTTGCGGGCGTAGAACCACCAGCACACCGCCAGGCACGTGGCATAGAAGCCGATGAAGATCCACAGTGCGTTGGTGACGGCCATCGCCGCGAACATCGCGGGGATGAAGAAGAAGCCGTAGGCCGCGATGGCCGAGGAGAAGCCGGTGACGGCTCCCGACTCCATCTCCGACTGCTTCAGCGCCGCGGCCTGCACCTCGGGACCCTTGCCCTCGGCCGCCTTCATGTGCTGGTCGCGGAAGATCACCGGGATCTGCCGGAAGGTCGATCCGTTGCCCAGCCCGGAGAAGGCGAAGGCCACCAGGAAGCCGATGTAGAAGGGCCAGAAGTCGCCCTCCTGGCCTCCGTGCGGAAGCGCGAAGATGACCACGACGAGGGCCGCCGCCATGCCGACGAAGGACAGGATCGTGACCCTGGCCCCGCCGATCTTGTCCGAGAGCCAGCCGCCGCCCCAGCGCGTGAGCGCCCCGACGAACGGGCCGATCCAGGCGTAGGTGGTGGCCTGGTAGCCCTGGGCCTCGAAGTTGTTCTTGATCAGCAGCGGCAGTCCGGCCGCGAAGCCGATGAAGGACCCGAAGGTGCCGACGTACAGCCAGGTCATCAGCCAGTTGTGCTTGCGCTTGAAGATGATCTTCTGCTGGCTGAAGGGGGCCGCGGCCACCTTCAGGTCGTTCATCAGGAACCAGGCGGCCAGCGCCATGATGACCAGGAGCGGCACCCAGAGGAAGGCGCCGTTCTGCAGCCAGATGTCGGTGTTCTTCTTCGCGTCGTGCTGCGGGCCGCCCGCCGGGGCGCCCAGGACTGCGGCGGTGACCACCAGCGGGGCGACCAGCTGGACCACGCTCACGCCGAGATTGCCGAGGCCGCCGTTGAGGCCGTTGGCGCTGCCCTTCTCCCGCTTGGGGAAGAAGAAGCCGATGTTCGCCATCGAGGAGGCGAAGTTCGCGCCGCCGATGCCGCACACGGCCGCGATCAGCGCCAGTTCCCAGTAGGGCGTGCCGGTGTCCTGGAGCGCGAAGCCCAGCCACAGCATCGGCGCGATCAGGATGATCGTGCTGAAGGCGGTGAACTTCCGCTCGCCGAACATCGGCCCGATGAAGGTGTAGAGGATCCGGAAGGTGCCGCCGGTGATGCCGGGGATGGCGGTCAGCCAGAACAGCTGCGACTTCGAGAAGCCGAAACCGACGTCGTTCAGCTTGACCACGGTCACCGACCAGACCTGCCAGACCACGAAGCCGAGCATCAGGGCCGGGATCGAGACCCAGAGGTTGCGCTGGGCGACCTTGTGGCCCTTGGACTGCCAGAAGCCCTCGTCCTCGGGCCGCCAGTCGGCGATGGTGGCCCCGGGCTTGTAGCTCTCGGCGCGGTGACTGCGGGGTGCCGACGAAGTCGGCGTGGGCATCGACATGGTCATCGGTCCTTCGGGTCGAGGAGCCACAGTCCGATCACCACGAGGAAGGACAGGACCAGGAATCCCGCTCCCCACCACGCCGTGCCGGTGTTTCCCTTCATCCACTCGTTGACGGTCACGGTGAGCGCCCAGAGCTGGCCGATCACGACCGTGAGGGCCAGGACGAGACGCGCGTTGAGCCGTGAGGAGCGCTCGGGCTCCTGCTCGGTGCCGGCTCCCGGGCCCGGGCCCGTGCTCCGGATCCGGGGGTCGCCGTATCCGCTGGTGGAGCGGATCTGCGGGTACCGCTCGCGCACGGGGCGGTTGAGCCGGGGCTGGGCACTGCCCGGGTGGTACTCCGGGCGGGGCGGCAGCGGTGTCTCGCTCATGTGGGCCTCCTCTCGGTGGTGCTCGCCCGGGCCGAGCCGGGGCAGCCCAGGCGGGCGGACTCCGCCGGGTGGGTGTCGCCGAACTGCCGGCACAGCGCGTCCTTGGCCGGCTCTCCCGACCGGGCGGTGGCGACGGCCCAGACGCTGCCGTCGGCCTGCTCGGTCAGGTAGATCCTCGGCAGCGGGCGCGGCGGCGGACCGGCCGTCACCTCGCCGGTGCGGGCGTCGAAGACACCCTCGTGGCAGGGGCAGTACAGCTCCCCGTCGGGACCGCGGTCCCCCCGCCACAGCACGCCGCAGGCCAGGTGGGTGCAGACGGCGGAGTAGCCCACGAGGGAGCCGTCCCCCAGGCGCACGGCCAGGGCCCGGTCGTCCTCGCCGGGGAACCGGAAGGCCACGGACTCGCCGGGGGCCAGCCGTTCGGCGACCTTCTTCGGGTCGGGCAGGCCCTCGTTGTCCCCGTGCCGGTGCAGGATGCCGGCGGCCACGCCGATACCGCCGATGGCCAGGCCTCCGGAGACGGTGGCGACGATCCGCAGGTAGTCACGGCGGGTGGTGAGGGAGTCGGCGCTGATCCGGTCGCGCAGCTGCTCGATCGCGGCGTCGGCAGCCGCTCCGCCGTCCGCGTGGCCGTCGCCCGGACGACCTGGGTGCGGTGGGGGCTGCTCGGTGACGCTCATCGCACGTCCCTTCCGTTGATCTCTACGACGGGCAGGCCGCCGGGGACGGGCCACTGGACCTTGTCGGCGGGGACGACCATGGCCACGCCGGTCTGGACGACGACGTCGCCGAAGACGAAGGAGTCGGCCACCTGGACCCCGGGGCGCTCCGCCTGGAGCTCTTCGAGGGTTCCGTAGAAGAGGGCACCGGTCGGGCAGACGGTCGCGCACATGGGGGCGAGGCCGTAGGCGGTGCGGTCGTAGCAGAGGTTGCACTTCATCTGCAGCTTCGCCTGGAGGTCGATCTTCGGGATGCCGAAGGGGCAGGCGTTGACGCAGTTGGAGCAGCCGATGCAGCGGGTGGTGTCGGCCTGCTGGACCACCCCGTCGGCGGTCACCAGGATCGCGTCGGCAGGACAGACCTCGGCGCAGGGTGCGACCGGGTCCTCGCAGTGCATGCAGACGCTGGGGAGGGAGGCGACGGACATGCCGGGTTCGGTGTAGTCCAGGTGGATCATCGATTTGCCGCGGTGCGAATCGCACTCACGGCAGGCCGATACGCAGGCCTGGCAACCGATGCAGCGACCCGGGTCGATGAAGATCGTGCGGCCCATCATGGCGGGTCAGCTCCTCTCCGCCGTGCCACGGCCCTGCGGGGCCGTGGGGGGCAGGGGGTCGGTGCGGGAGACCTGGGCCTCCGGATAGGCCTCACGGCCCGGCGGGGTGGGCGGCGCGGGCACCTCGTCGACCTGCTCGGCGGCCTCGATCCGGGCGGCGCAGACCTTGTACTCGGGGATCTTCGAGCGGGGGTCGAGGGCGTCGATGGTCAGGGCGTTCGCGGACGTCGGGACGGGCCAGTGGTACGGGATGAAGACGGTGTCGGGGCGGATCGCCTCGGTGACCAGGGCCGGGAACACCTCGCTGCCGCGCCGGGTGACCACGCGGACCGGTTCGCCGTTGCGGAAGCCGTGCGAGGGGTGGACCTCCACCCAGGGGCGGGGGGTCTGCTCGACGAGGGCGCCCAGCCTGCGGGTCTGGTTGCCGGAGAGGAAGTGCGCGACGGTGCGGCCGGTGGTGAGGGAGAGGGGGAATTCCTCGGTGTAGGCGTCCATGGGCAGGTGCCATTCCACGACCTGCATGTGGATCTTGCCGTCGGGGTGGTAGGTCCGGCCGTCCTCGAACAGCCGGGGGGTGCCCGGGTGCTCGGTGGAGGGGCAGGGCCAGACGATGCCGCCGGTCTCGTCGAGGCGGTCGTAGGTGATGCCGTAGTAGTCGTTGACCGTGCCGGCGGAGGCGACGCGCAGCTCCTCGAACACCTCGCGGGAGCCGGGGAACTCGAAGTGCTTCCCGGCGCCGAGCCGTCGGGCCAGCTCGCAGATGACCCAGGTGTCGGTGCGCACCCCGGCGGGGGGCTCCTGGGCCTTGTTGTGCTTGACGACGCGGGCCTCGGCGTTGGCCATCACGCCCTCGTCCTCGGCCCAGGTGGTGACGGGGAAGACCACGTGGGCGTTGGCCGCGGTCTCGGAGAGGAAGAAGTCGAACTGGGCGTGGAACTCGGCGGTGTCGTAGCCGTCCTTGACCACCGCGTAGTTGGGGAGGGAGACGAAGGGGTTGTTGCAGATGCCGATGAGGCCGCGGATCTCTTTCCGCTGCATCTGCCAGACCATCTCCATCATGGAGGTGCCGGCGCCGGGGAGTTCGGACTCCTCGATGCCCCAGATCTGGCAGATCTGCTTGCGGTGCTCCGGGTTGGTGATGGAGCGGCCGCCGGGCAGCAGGTCGGACTTCTGGCCGTGCTCGCGGCCGCCTTGGCCGTTGCCCTGGCCGGTGATGGTGCCGTAGCCGGCTCCGGGCTTGCCGATGTGGCCGGTGGCCACGCACAGGTTGATGACCGACAGGCAGTTCTCGACGCCCTGGGAGTGGTGCTCGATGCCGCGGGCGTGCCAGGCCATGGCCTTGCCCGCGCCGGCGAAGACGCGTGCCACCTGGACGATCTGCGAGGCCGGTACCCCGCAGATCTCCGCGGAGCGGGACGGCGGGTACTCGGCGACGGTCTTCTTGACCTCTTCCCAGCCGGTGGTGTGCGCGGCGATGTAGGCCTCGTCGGTGAGGCCTTCGGCGATGACCACGTTCAGCACGGCGTTGAAGAAGGCCGAGTCGGTGCCGGGCTTGAGCGCGACGTGGATGTCGGCGGTGCGGGCGATGGCCGTCTCGCGCGGGTCGATCACGATCAGCGAGGCGCCGCGGTCCCGGGCGCCCCACAGGTACTGGGTCATCACGGGGAAGCACTCCCCCACGTTCGACCCGGCGATGAGCAGGCAGTCGGTGAGGAGGATGTCGGAGAAGGGGTTGCCGGCCCGGTCGATGCCGAAGGCGAGCTTGTTGGCTCCGGCGGCGCTGACCATGCACAGGCGGCCGTTGTAGTCGACGTGCTTGGTCTTCAGCGCGACCCGGGCGAACTTGCCGACCAGGTAGGTCTTCTCGGAGAACAGGCTGGCTCCGCCGAGCAGCCCGAAGGCGTCGTTGCCGTGGGCCTCCTGGATGCGCCGGATCTCGGAGACGGTGAAGTCCAGGGCCTCGTCCCAGGAGCACTCCTTGAACTCCTCGTCCCGGGAGCGCCGCATCAGCGGGGCGGTCAGCCGGTCGGGGTGGTTGACCTGCTGGTAGGCGTTGATGCCCTTGGGGCACAGCCGCATCCGGTTGATGTCGTGGTTGCGGGGTTCCACGCCGAAGACCTTGCCGCCCTTGTCCACGCGCAGGTACATCCCGCACTGCACGCCGCAGAAACAGCAGTGGGTGGGGACGAGGGTCTCGCCGTTCTGGTCGGCGTGCCACTGGTCGGCGGGGATGCCGCCGGCGTCGCGGAAGTTGCGGGTGCCGGGCGGGGCGATGGAGGGGTCGATGGAGATGCTCACGGGCCGGGACGCGGCCTTGGCGGGGTCGGTCGCGGTCACTTGAAGCCTTTCTTGACGTGGGTCAGGTAGGCGTTGCCGCGCAGGACCCGCTTGCAGCGCGGGCAGTATTCGACGAAGGCGTTGAAGTCGAGGTTGAGGTCCTGCATGGTGCCGCGCAGGTTCTCCACGTAGGGCGTGGTGTCGATGGGCTCCTCGCAGCGCTTGCAGAGGAAGACCTGCTCGTCCTGGCGGGCCGTGTACTTGAAGAGCTGCATGCCGACGGCGGCCGGGCGCTGGACGATGTGGAAGAACTTCCCGAACGGGATGTAGATGAGGGTGAACACCACCGACACCATGTGCAGGATCGCGAGGAACTCGTATCCGCCGCCGTGCAGGAAGATCGAGGAGAAGGTCAGCAGCAGACCGGTCACGGAGATGACGATCAGGCAGATCAGCGGCAGCAGGTCGTAGGCGAAGCGCTGGCCGGTCATGGCCCCGCGGTCCTTCATCCGCCGGTACAGGAAGTACGAGGCGCCGGGGATGACGAGGACGGCGGCGATGTCCAGGCCGTGGAACATCAGCCAGCCCAGGACGCTGAGCGCGTCGAAGCCGAGGACCTTGATGCCCCAGACCCGCATGTCGTAGCCGGGGCCCGCGCCGCTGTCCGAGGTGAAGGTGAACCAGCCCCAGGTCAGCGGGAAGGTGATCGCCGCGGCGAGGAGGCAGCCCCAGAACATCAGCTGGTGGGCGATCCAGCGGGGGCGCGAGCGGGCGCCGAGGAACTTCTGGAAGCCGAGGTAGGTGGCGATCATCTTCGGCAGGGCGGTGGGCGCCTTGCGGAAGTTGTCCACCGACCAGAAGCTGCCGATGCCCTTCTTGAAGAGGCGCCGCGCGCCGGGGGCCGAGACCCACACGGTGTACCGGTAGGCCACGCCGAAGGCCAGGAAGACGGTGGCCACGGCGTAGGGCAGCAGGGCCGAGTCGAAGTCCCGCAGCAGCCGGCTGCCGAGCACGATCGCGATGATGAGCAGGAGCGAGACGACGGTGCCGGCCAGGGTGGCCCGTGCGGTGACGGACCGCCCGGCCGGCGGCGGGGTCTCGGGCGCCGGTGGGGGCGGCGCGGCGTCGATGACATCTGAGGGCTCGGACACAGCACCACGCTAGGTGGTCTGTACTGATTCGGCCCGTTATGTGGAGCTTACGGGTACGCCGTTCGAGTGAGGGATCGGGCGGGAGACCCGAGGCTGGACCCGAAGCTCAGACCGCGTTCAGTCCCTGCGCGGCGAAGATCGCCTTCGCCTCGGCGACCTGTGCGGCGGTCGGCGACGGCGTGTCGTGCAGGGTGAACTTCATGTCGAGCGCCTCCCACTTGCTCTCGCCGAGTTTGTGGAAGGGCAGTACGTCGACCCGCGAGACGTTGCCGAGGGTGCCGGCGAAGGCGGCGACGCCCTCGATGTTCTCGCGCGCGTCGGTCAGTCCCGGCACCAGCACGAACCGCAGGTGCACCTCCTTGCCGAGGCCGGCGAGGCGGCGGGCGAAGTCCAGGGTCGGCTCCAGCGGGCGGCTGGTCACCTTCTTGTACGTCTCGCGGTCCCAGGACTTGATGTCGAGGAGCACCAGGTCCACGTCGCGCAGCAGCGCGTCGGTGGCGCGGGCCCCGAGGAAGCCGGAGGTGTCCAGGGCGGTGTGCAGTCCGAGGTCGTTCTTCATCCGGTGCAGCAGTTCGCCCGCGAAGACGGGCTGGAGCAGCGGCTCGCCGCCCGAGATGGTGGCGCCGCCACCGGAGGCGGAGATGAACTTGGTGTACTTGCGGGCCTCGGCGATGACGTCGTCGGCCGAGGTGCGCTTGCCGTTGCGCATCCGCATGGTGTCGGGGTTGTGGCAGTACAGGCAGGTCAGCGGGCAGCCGGACAGGAAGGTCACGAACCGGGTCCCGGGGCCGTCGACCCCGGTGGACAGGTCCCAGGAGTGCACCGTGCCCTCGCTGGGCCGCTGTGTCGCGGCGGCGGCGGGCGTCTGGCCGGCACTGACCTGGCCGGCGCTCACGCTGATCGCGTTGGCGTGGCCGACGGGGAGGCTCGTACCGAAGAGGACGGTCATGGCAGGTGCTCCAGCTTCCAGATTCCGGTCCGGACGTCCGGTGAATGGCTGATCTGGTGACGCGCGGTCCCGGGGCCGGGTGAGGTCCGGCCCCGGGCCGCGCGTGCTCGTGGGTCTCTCGAAGGATCAGAGAGAGCCGTGGAAGGTGCGGTTCAGCACGTCGAGCTGCTGAGCGCGCGTGAGGCGGACGAAGTTCACCGCGTATCCGCTGACGCGGATGGTGAGCTGCGGGTAGTTCTCCGGGTGCTCCATGGCGTCCATGAGCGTGTCGCGGTTGAGCACGTTCACGTTCATGTGGAAGCCGTCGACCGCCATGTAGCCGTCGAGGACGCCCGCCAGGTTCTTGATCCGCTCCTCGGGGGTGCGGCCCAGGCCGTCGGGGGTGACGGTGTTGGTCAGCGAGATGCCGTCCTCGGCGTCCTCGTACGGGAGCTTCGCGACCGACAGCGCCGAGGTGACGTAGCCGTGGGTGTCGCGGCCGTTCATCGGGTTGGCACCCGGGGAGAACGGCTCGCCGGCGCGGCGTCCGTCCGGCGTGTTGCCGGTCTTCTTGCCGTAGACCACGTTCGAGGTGATGGTCAGCACCGACTGGGTGTGCTCGGCCTCGCGGTAGGTCGGGTGCTTGCGGATCTTCTTCATGAACTCCTCGACCAGCCACACGGCGATCGAGTCGACACGGTCGTCGTTGTTGCCGTAGGCCGGGTAGTCGCCCTCTAGGCGATAGTCGGTGGCGAGGCCGGTCTCGTCGCGCACGGCGGTGACCTTGGCGTACTTGATGGCGGCCAGCGAGTCGGCGGCGACCGAGAGGCCGGCGATGCCGCAGGCCATGGTGCGGCGCACGTCGCGGTCGTGGAGCGCCATCTCGATGCGCTCGTAGGCGTACTTGTCGTGCATGTAGTGGATGACGTTCAGGGCGTGGACGTAGGTGTCGGCGAGCCATTCCATCTGCTCGTCGAACTTGGCCATGACCTCGTCGTAGTCCAGCACGTCGGAGGTGAGGGCGCCGGTGGAGGGGCCGACCTGGGCGCCGGACTTCTCGTCGCGGCCGCCGTTGATCGCGTAGAGCAGGGTCTTGGCTACGTTCACGCGGGCGCCGAAGAACTGCATCTGCTTGCCGACCGGCATGGCCGAGACGCAGCAGGCGATGGCGGTGTCGTCGCCGAAGCGCGGGCGCATCAGCTCGTCGGACTCGTACTGCACCGAGGAGGTGTCGATCGAGACCCGGGCGCAGAACTCCTTGAAGCCCTGCGGCAGCTGCGGCGACCAGAAGACGGTCATGTTCGGCTCGGGGGCAGGTCCCAGGTTGTAGAGGGTGTGGAGGTAGCGGAACGAGGTCTTGGTGACCAGCGGACGGCCGTCCTCGCCCATGCCGGCGATCGACTCGGTGACCCAGGTGGGGTCTCCGGAGAAGAGCTCGTCGTACTCGGGGGTGCGCAGGAAGCGGACGATGCGGAGCTTGATGATGAAGTCGTCGACCAGCTCCTGGGCCTGCTCCTCGGTGAGGATGCCGGCCTCGATGTCGCGCTGGAGGTAGACGTCGATGAAGGTGGAGGTGCGGCCGAGCGACATGGCCGCGCCGTTCTGCTCCTTCACGGCGGCCAGGTACGCGAAGTACAGCCACTGGATGGCCTCGCGGCCGGTGGTGGCCGGGCCGGAGATGTCGTACCCGTAGGAGGCGGCCATCGCCTTGAGTTCGGCGAGGGCGCGGATCTGCTCGGAGAGCTCCTCGCGCAGGCGGATCGTCTCCTCCAGCGAGCGGTTGCCCGCGGGGAGGGAGTTGATCTCCTCCTTCTCCTCCTTCTTGACGGCGATGAGGCGGTCGACACCGTAGAGGGACACGCGGCGGTAGTCGCCGATGATGCGGCCGCGGCCGTACGCGTCCGGCAGGCCGGTCACGATGCCGGCCTTGCGGGCGGCGCGGATGTCGGGGGTGTACGCGTCGAAGACACCGGCGTTGTGGGTCTTGCGGTACTCCGTGAAGACCTTCTCCAGGTCGTCGGATACCGGGTAGCCGTAGGTCTCCAGCGCGCCGGCGACCATGCGCCAGCCGCCGTAGGGCATGATCGCGCGCTTGAGCGGGGCGTCCGTCTGGAGGCCGACGATCAGGTCCTTGTCGCGGTCGATGTAGCCGGGGGCGTGCGCGGTGATCGACGACGGGATGTCGTAGGAGACGTCGTAGACGCCCTTCTCGCGCTCCTCCGGGAACTTGTCCGTGATCGCCTTCCACACGGCGGTGGTGCGCTCGGTGGGGCCGGCGAGGAAGGTGTCGTCACCCTCGTACGGCGTGTAGTTCTGCTGGATGAAGTCGCGGACGTCGACGGCGTCGCGCCACAGACCGCCCTTGAAGCCGTTCCAGGCTTCGCCGTTCTTCGTGGTTTCCGCAGGGGTGGCAGTCATCGCCCGCACCTTCCGATCGCCTCATTGCTTGCATCCATTGCACGCCTTTTGATCGATCATTTGGCGCCGCGTTGGTCCCGAGCTGGGGCCCGAAGGTCCCCTGATCCCCAGCCCCCAGGGTCTCCCATCCCGATTGACCTGGCACTTTGGGCAGGTCAAAGGTCCATCGTGCGCTTGTGAAAACTTTCACAAGATTCTGGGAAAAGCAGCGCCCGCCGCCTGGTCGGGGACCGGGCGGCGGGCGCGGAGGCGGAAGGGGGACCGTCAGAAGGGGCGGTAGTACTTCAGGGCCGGTGCCGCGGGGCCGAGCTGCTTGCGACTGGCGAAGCTTCCTGTGCCGTTGCCCGCGTTGAGCCAGGCGAGGCCCTTCGTGTCGCGGGAGATGAGGTCGCTCTTGCCGTCGCCGGTCAGGTCACCCGCACCGACGACCGCCGTGTAGCTGCCGCCCCAGTCCTTGAAGACCAGCGTGCGCGGCTTGAAGACGCCGGGGCCGGTGCCGATCCCGGTGCCGTCGTAGCGCCAGAGCTCGCCCGAGGCGTCGAGGGCGAGCATGTCGGCCTTGCCGTCGCCGTTGAGGTCACCCGTGCTGATCATCTTCTTGTAGATGTTCCAGCCGGTGCCGACCTTGACGCGGGGGGCGAAGCCGCCGGCGCCGTTGTTCGGGTAGAGGTACAGGTACCCGCTCGCGGAGGACCGGGCCAGCAGGTCGGCCTTGCCGTCACCGGTCAGGTCACCGGTCGAGACGAGGCTGTCGTACAGCTTCCAGTCCGAGGAGACCTTCTTGTACGCGGATCCCTCCGAGGGCAGCGCGCCGCAGACCGGGGTGTACATCCGCACCTCACCGGTGACGAGCCGCACGAGCACGTCGTTGCAGCGGTCCCCGTCCAGGTCACCGAACGGCAGGAACTGCGTTGCCTGCACCTTCGGTTGCTGGGCCCAGTCCACCCGTCGGCCCTCGACCAGATCGGTGGCACCGACGGAGAAGCTCCTGAGGGCGTCCCACGTGGGAACGTCACCGTAGTGGTAGTCGGCGAGCAGTTCGGGCTTGCCGTTGTCGTCGTAGTCCCGCCACGTGGGCAGCGGGCGGCTCGTGGCCGTCGTCGCGGTGTAGGTCCGGTACGCGGTCTTGCCGTCCACGGTCGCGTACGTGTTCCACAGCGCGACCGGGCGGCCCTTGTCGTCGGTGGCCAGCTCCGTGCCCGGGTAGTAGTGGCTGACGCCCGTGCCGATGACCTTCGGCGTCGACCAAGTGCCGCCCGCGTACGTGGAGGTCTTCACGTCGGTGGGCCCCCCGCCGCCCGGCTGGTTCTGGGCCCAGGTGACCACGACCGAACCGTTCCCGGCCTGCACGGCGCGCAGCGAGCCCAACAGGTCACCGACCACGGCGAACCTGGTCGGGAACGCCTGCGGGGCCGTCCACTTCCCGGTGGCCGCCGACCGCACCGCGTAGCCGGGCGTGCCGGTGGCGCCGTAATAGTTGCTGTTGGAGGCGACGCTGATCACCATCAGGTCGCCGTTCGCCAGTGTCAGCATCCGGGGGTTCGACCGGAAGGACGAGGACACGCCGCCCGCGGCCTCGACCGGGCTCCAGGCCGTGGCGCCCGCCGCCTTGTGGGCGTACTTCCCGGCCGAGAACCAGTGGAACCCGCCCTTGGGATGCTCGGCGAGCACGACCCCCTCCGGCTGTTCACCGAGCTGCGGCAGGTCGGCCGGCTGGGACCAGGAGCCGGAGCCGGCGGCCCTCTCCATCACCTTGTAGTGCCACTTCCAGGCAGTCGGGTCGTGGTCGATGCCGTCGCCCACGTCCTTGGAGTTGCCGCCCCAGATCACCATCGCGGCACCGTCCTTCGCGACGGCGAGCCGGACGTCCCTGGCGTAGTACTCGTAGTCGTTGTCCTCGCGGTGGATGGCCTCCGGCAGTTGGTCGAGCACGGCCGGGGCGGACCAGTCCGCACCCGCCGCCGGACGCTCGGAGACGGTCAGCTTGCGGTCGGCGCCCACCCAGGCGGCGGCGGCGAGCCGGCCCGAGGCGTTCGCCGCGAGGGTGATCCGGGTGGCCACCGGGACCGTGGCGATGGTCTCCGGCGCCGAGAAGGCCGTGGCGCCGGGCAGGACCCGGGCGAAGCGGATCACCACGGCCGTGCCGTCGGCGGTCTTCTCCGTCCACTGCGTCGCGACGGAGCCGTCGCCGAGCGTGGTGAGCTCGGTGCCCGGCATCGGCACGACGGGCAGCCACGTCGTGCTTCCGGCCGGGCGTACGGAGGCCACAGTGCGGGAGCCCTCGCCGTCGGGCTGGCGCAGGATGGCCACGACCGTGCCGTCCTTGGCCGACTTCATGTCCAGGACCTCTCCCGCGAGCCCGGACACCTCCGCGGCCGAGCCCCACCGGCCCATCGCCGCCGGCACCGCGGCGGTCGCGGCCAGGGCCATCGCCGGAGCAGGGTCGGGATCGGGCGTGGCCGCCGCGGGCGCCGCGAAGGCGCTCGGCGCGGCGAGCGCCAGCGACAGTACGGGCGCCAGCGCGAGGCCGAACCGAATGCGGGCATGACGAACGTGCAGAACCATGCTGAGAGCCCCCCCGGGCTTAAGGATCATCGTGAATGAGCCAGCTGACCGCAGCGTATAGCAGCCCCCACCCGTGATCGAGACGCGGGGAACGGGGCCAGGTACCGGAAAGGCCCGGACGGGGTGCCGGGCGCCGCTCGTGCAGCGCCCCGTACCCCATCCGGGCTGACAACCAGAGGCCAGGGCAGGCCTAGCTGGGGGCCTCCGCGCCCTTGCGGGCGTAGAACCACCAGGCCACGACGACGCAGCTGGCGTAGAAGGCGACGAAGCCCCACATCGCGCTGGTCACGGCGAAGTTGGCGAACATCGCCGGGATGAAGAAGAAGCCGTAGGCGGCGATGGCCGCGGTGAAGCCGGTCACCGCGCCCGACTCGATCTCGGCCTGCTTCAGGCCCTTCGCGTACTCGGGGGTGCCCTCGGTCAGGCCCGCGAGGTGCTGGCCGCGGAAGATGACCGGGATCTGGCGGAAGGTCGAGCCGTTGCCGATGCCCGAGAAGAAGAACGCCGACAGGAAGCAGAAGAAGAAGCCGTAGAAGGAGCCCTGGTCGGAGCCCGCCGGCAGGAAGGTGATCACGCCGATGATCGATGCGCCCATGCCCACGAAGGACAGGATCGTCACCCGCGCGCCGCCGAACTTGTCGGCGATCCAGCCCCCGGCCCAGCGGGCCAGCGCGCCGAGCGCCGGGCCCATCCAGGCGTAGGTGGCGACGGAGTACGCCGGGAAGGTCGTCTTGATCAGGAGCGGGAGGGCCGCCGCGAAGCCGATGAAGGAGCCGAAGGTGCCGACGTAGAGCCAGGTCATCAGCCAGTTGTGCTTGCGCTTGAAGATGATCTTCTGCTGGCTGAAGGGGGTGGAGGCGACCTTCAGGTCGTTCTGGCCGAACCAGGCGATGACCGCCAGGACGATCAGGACCGGGACCCAGACGAACGCGGCGTTCTGGAGGTAGATCTCCGAGCCGTCGGCCTTCTTCTGGCCCGAGCCGATCGCCAGCACCGAGGTGGTGATCAGGATCGGGGTGAGCAGCTGGACCACGGAGACGCCCAGGTTGCCCAGGCCGCCGTTGATGCCGGTCGCGTTGCCCTTCTCCTGCTTCGGGTAGAAGAAGCCGATGTTGGCCAGCGAGGAGGAGAAGTTGGCGCCGCCGATGCCGCAGAGCGCGGCGATGGCGACCAGCGTGGTGTAGGAGGTGGCGGGGTCCTGCACCGCGAAGCCCAGCCACAGCAGCGGCACGATCAGGATGACCGTGGAGAGCGCGGTGAAGCGGCGCTGGCCGATCATCGGGCCGATGAAGGTGTAGAGGATGCGGGCGGTGCCGCCCGTGATGCCGGGGACGGCCGTCAGCCAGAACAGCTGGGACTGCGAGAAGCCGAAGCCGACGTCCTTGAGGTTGGTCGCCGTGATGCTCCAGACCTGCCAGACCACGAAGGCCACCAGCAGGGCCGGCACCGCGATCCACAGGTTGCGGGTGGCGACCTTCTTGCCGGTGGTCTGCCAGAAGGACGGGTCCTCCGGCGTCCACTCCGTGATCGTGCGACCGGGGCGGTACTGCGCCGGATCGGCCACCTGCACTCGGGCGGTCGCCGCGCGCGCTTCCTGCTTGGCGGAACTCATGGCATGTCCTGAAGGTTCGGAGGGGTTGAGGAGAACGAAGAGAGAAGCCCTGACCTTCTTAGGGTCCGCCTACAGGGGCGCCTGATATCAGGGGAGAACGTCGTGTGGGCGACAGGACAAGGTCCCGTCGCCCACGGTGCGTTGGCAGGGCGGCCGCAGAGCCTTAGGGCCCCAGGTCCACCAGCGGCAGCGACACCTCGGGGTCGTCCAGGCAGATGCCGGTCCGCAGGTCGAAGACCTGCTTGTGCATCGGCGAGGCCACGACCGGCACCCCGTCGCGCGAGCCCATGATGCCGTTGGCGATCACGTCGGCGCCCGAGAAGGGGTCCCGGTTGCCGACCGCGTAGACCTCGCCCGCGCGGTCCTTGAAGACCGCGGCCTCGGTGCCGTCCGGCAGTACCGCGGTCCGCCCGCGGCCCGGCTCCAGGGACTGCGCGGCGCCCGCGACGGCCGCCCCGAAGTCCACGCTCCCGAAGCGCTCCAGCGCCGCCGGGTCCTCCAGGACCGCGGACCACTCGTCCTCGTACGCCGACACGTGGCGCTCCATCTGCGCCTCCAGTTCCGCGCAGACGCCGAGCGAGTCCTCGATCAGGACGGCCTTCAGGTGGTCCAGGCCCGCGCCGCTGCCGCCGAGCCGCTCCAGCCAGGCCGACGTGCGCTCCAGGCGCTCGCCGGTGCGGATGTAGTACATGAGGAACCGGTCGATCAGCGCGAAGAGTTCGGCGGTGTCCAGGTCCGAGGCCAGCAGGTCGGCGTGGCGCGGGGTCGCGCCGCCGTTGCCGCTGACGTACAGGTTCCAGCCGTTGGCGGTGGCGATGACGCCGATGTCCTTGCCCCGGGCCTCCGCGCACTCCCGCAGGCAGCCCGAGACGCCGCCCTTGAACTTGTGCGGGGTGCGCAGGCCCCGGTAGCGCAGCTCCAGGTCGATCGCGAGCTGGATGGAGTCGCCCTGCCCGAAGCGGCAGAAGCGGGCTCCCACGCAGGACTTCACCGCGCGCAGGGACTTCCCGTACGCCTGTCCGGACTCGAATCCGGCGCCGCCGAGGCGCCGCCAGATGTCGGGCAGCTGCTCCTTCTCGACCCCGAAGAGGCCGATGCGCTGGGCTCCGGTGATCTTCGTGTAGAGGCCGTAGTCCCGGGCCACCTCGCCCAGAGCGATGACCTGCTCGGCCGTGATCTCGCCGCCGGCGACGCGCGGGATGACCGAGTAGGTGCCGTCCTTCTGGAGGTTGGCGAGGAAGAGGTCGTTGGAGTCCTGCAGGGCCGCCTGCTCGCCCGCGAGGATGTGTCCGATGCCGAGGTCGGGGGCGAGGGTGCCCAGCACGTTCGCGACGACCGGCTTGCAGACGGCGCAGCCCTCGCCGCCCTCGCCGTAGGTCTCCAGCAGTTCGCTGAAGCTGCGGATGCGCTCGGTGCGGATCTTCTCGTAGATCTCCGCCCGGGTCAGGGTGAAGTGCTCGCACAGGCCTCGTGCCTTCTCTATGCCCGCCGCGGCCAGTTCGGCGTCCAGGACCGCCTGCAGCGTGCCGATGCAACCGCCGCAGCCGGTACCGGCCTTGGTGCACTTCTTGATGCCGCCGATGTCGGTGAGGGATTCCGCGACGACCGCCTCGCGCACCCTCCCCTTGGTGATGTTGTGGCAGCTGCACACGACCGCGTCATCGGGCAGCGCGTCCGCGCCGGGCAGCGCCACGCCCTCGCCCGACGGCAGGATGAAGGCCTCCGGCGGGGCCGGCAGCTGCCGGCCGGCGTGCGGCTTCAGCGAGCCGTACGCCTCCGCGTCGCCGACCAGGATTCCGCCGAGGAGCGCGCCGTCGGGGCCCAGCAGCAGCTTCTTGTAGACGCCTTCGCGGGCGTCGGAGAAGACCACCGAGACCGCCCCGTCCCGGCCTTCGGGGGCGAAGGGGTCGCCGAAGGAGGCCACGTCGGCGCCCATCAGCTTGAGCTTGGTGGAGGTGTCGGCCCCGGTGAAGGTCAGCTCGCCCGCGCCCGCGAGGGCCTCGGCGACGGTCTCGGCCATCTGGTAACCGGGCGCGACCAGCCCGTACACCTTGCCGTCGACGGTCTGCGCGCACTCGCCGATCGCGTAGACGTACGGGTCGCTGGTGCGGCAGTGGCCGTCCACGACGACCCCGCCGCGGTCGCCCACGGCCAGGCCGCACTCGCGGGCCAGGCGGTCGCGCGGCCGGACACCGGCCGAGAAGACGACGACGTCGGAGCCGATCTCCTCGCCGCTGGTCAGCCGCAGCGCCTGCGCCCGCCCGTCGGGGTGGATCTGCACGCCGGCCGCACCGACGCCCGTGTGCACGGCGACGCCCATGGACTCGATGGTGGCCCGCAGGGCGGCCGCGCCGCCGTCGTCCACCTGCAGCGGCATCAGCCGGGGCGCGAACTCCACGACGTGCGTGGCCAGTCCGAGCGTGCGCAGTGCGCCCGCCGCCTCCAGGCCGAGGAGCCCGCCGCCGATGACGACACCGGTACGGACCTCCGCGTTCGCGGCGTACGCGGTCAGGGCCTCGACGTCGTCGAGCGTGCGGTACGTGAAGCAGCCCTCGGCGTCGGCGCCGTCGATCGGCGGCACGAAGGGGTAGGAACCGGTGGCCAGCACGAGCGCGTCGTAGCGGAGCACGTCGCCGGAGCGGGCGGTGACCGTACGGGCCGTGGTGTCGATGAGCTCCGCCGGGTCGCCGAGGCGCAGGTCGATGCCGTGCGTCTCCAGGAAGCCGGGTGCGACCAGGGACAGCTCCTCGCCGGTGGAGCCCGTGAAGGCCGCGGACAGGTGCACGCGGTCGTAGGCCGGACGCTCCTCCTCGGCGAGGACGGTGACCTGCCAGCCGCCGCGCTCGGGGCGGGCCGGGCCGGCGAGCGCGTCACGCTCGGCGAGCGCCTCCAGCAGGCGGTGCCCCACCATTCCGTGGCCGATGACAACCAGCGTCTGCCCCATGGATCTCACTCCGTGTCCCTGTGCCGCGCGGTCCCGGGGCGGCCAGGGCGGCCGGGCGAGGACGTCACGCGTGCATGCGTTCCGACTCTTCGACGGTAGGTCGGCGCCACGGCCCCGAACGCCCGAAAAGGACCCCTGGGGACGGGGAAACGACCCTTTCCGCACAGGACCTCCGGCCCGCCCCGCGGGCCCTTGGCCAGGCTGTCCCGGGGCCGCGCCGCGCCTAGCGTGGGAGGGGGGACCCACGGGGTGGTTCAGGGAGGCAGACCTCATGCTCGTCATCGCCGTCCACGGCAGCGCCGTCCCGGAGGCCGCCGCAACCATTGACCGGCTCGTCGCCGCCGTCGAGGCCATCAGCGGGGTGCACGCGCTGGTCGGGCACCTCGACGTGCAGCGCCCCTCGCTCGCCGAGGTCGTACGGGAACACCCGCGCGCGGTGGTGGTCCCGCTGCTGCTCGGCGACGGTTTCCACCGCCGCGTCGACATCCCCGCCGTACTGGAGGGCACCGGCTGCACCCTCACCGAGGGCCTCAGCGGCGAGCGCGACGTCGCCCGCGCCCTGCACGGCCGGCTGCGCGAGGCGGAGCGGCGCCGGGGCCCGTACACCCGGGCCGACGCGGTGGTGGTGGCCGGAGCCGGCTCCTCCCGCCCCGGCGGCAACGCCGGTACGGAGGCCTGCGCGGCCCAGCTGGCCTCCCTGCTGGAGTACGACGACGGCGCGGCCCCCGTCCCCGCGGTCCCCGCCTACCTCACCTCCGCCGGGCCCACCGTCCCCGAGGCCCTGGCCTCCCTCCAGGACGCCGGGTACCGCCGGATCGCGGTGGCCGCGCACCTGCTGGCCCCGGGCCGCTTCATGCGCACCCTGAACGCCTCGGCCGCCTGGACGGTCTCGGAGCCGCTGGCCGACCACCCGCGCCTCGCCCGGCTCGTCCTGGGCCGCTACGAGTCCGCCCGGGGCACACGGGCCCTGAGGGCCGCGCGCCTCGCCTGCTGAGCCCCGTAGGGCTGCTGTCCTGGACGGCATGCCTCTGGCCTACGTACCCATGACCGCCCGCAGCCGGGACGAGGGCCACCGCGCCGCGACCCCGCTGGAACTCTTCTTCGACCTCTGCTTCGTCGTCGCGATCGCGCAGGCGGGCGCGGCCCTCGTGCACGCGCTGGCCGAGGGCCACCCCGGCACCGGCGTGATCAGCTACTCCTTCGTCTTCTTCGGCGTGTGGTGGGCGTGGATGAACTTCACGTGGTTCGCCTCCGCCTACGACTGCGACGACGTGCCGTACCGGATCGCGACGCTCGTCCAGATCTGCGGCGTGCTCGTCTACGCCGCGGGCGTGAGCCGGGCGTTCGACCAGAACGACTGGACGGTGGCCGTCATCGGCTACCTGATCATGCGCGTCGCACTCACCGCCCAGTGGCTGCGCGCCGCCTCCGGCGAGAGCGGCGAGGCCCGCACGGCGGCCCTGAAGTACGCGGCAGGGCTGGTCCTGTGCCAGGCCGGCTGGGTGGCGCTGCTGTTCGCCCCGGACGGCTCCAAGCGCTGGCTGTTCCTGATCCTGGTCGCCGCCGAGCTGCTGGTTCCGGTGATGGCGGAGCGCGGCCACCAGACACCGTGGCACGCCCACCACATCGTGGAGCGCTACGGCCTGTTCACGATCATCGTGCTCGGCGAGACGATCGCGGCGAGCACGGTGGCCGTGAAGTCGGCGCTCGACGAGCACGAGGCCCTGGGCGAGCTGCTGCCGATCGCGGCCGGCGGGCTGCTCATCGTCTTCGCCGCCTGGTGGATCTACTTCGCGGTGCCGATGCACGAGCACCTGACCTCCAACCGGGAGGCGATCCCGTGGGGGTACGGACACCTGCTGATCTTCGCCTCGGGCGCGGCGATCGGCGCGGGCATCGAGGTGGCGGTCGAGCACGCGGTCGGCAAGGCCCACGTCTCGCAGCTCGCCGCGAACGCGGCCGTCACCGTCCCGGCCGCGCTCTTCCTGCTGATGGTCTGGCTGCTGCACTCCCGCCACTTCAAGCGCGGCATCGCCCAGCAACTGACCCTGCCGGTCTCCGCCCTCGCGGTACTGGCCTGCTCGTGGACGGGCACGTACGCCGTCCTGTACGCGGGCCTGGTCACGGCGGCGACGGTGGCCATCGGCCTGACCCTGGCGTCGCGTGCCGACCGTTGACGCCGTGTGGCGCCGCGCCGGCGAGGCCGGATATGGCCGGCGCCGTCCCGCCAAGTGCGGGCTGGATCGCCCGCAGGGCACTTTCAGCCCCGCCGGCGTTTGAGGCGCGGGGGTCCGGGGGCTGAGCCCCCGGCAACGGCGCCGCGCCGGACCCGTCACCCCCGCGCCCCCGGCACCGTTTTCAGCCCATGACACTCCCCGCACAACGCCCCGGCCCAACCACCGGCCCAGCCCCCGGCAGGGAATTGGCCGAGCCGGCCTTCTGGCAGGCGCCCCCCGCCCACCGACTGGCCGCCTTCGCCCGCCTCCGGGCCCTGGACTCCCCCGTGTTCGTCCCCGAAGGGAGCGGGCACTGGGCCCTCGTACGGCACGCGGACGTGCAGGAGGCGAGCCGGCTGCCCAAGGTGTTCGCCAGCGCGCCCGGGGTGACGACGCCCGAGCCGGCCCGGTGGGTGCGTGCGCTGTTCGGGGACTCGATGGTCAACCTGGACGGCGCCGAGCACGCGCAGCTGCGCAAGATCGTGCAGCGGGCCTTCACCCCCCGGCTGCTGGCGGCCGCCGAGGAGGACATCCACGCGGTGGCGGCACGCATCGTGGACGACGTGCTGGACCGGCGGCCGGACGAGTTCGTCGAGGCGGTGGCCTCGAAGCTGCCCCTGGAGGTCATCTGCAACATGATGGGCATCCCGGAGCGCTACCGCGCCGAGATCGCCGACCGCGTCAACCACGCCTCCGAGAACATCGGTGTCGAGCGGGGCCTGACCGCCCGGCTGCGGGTGCCCGGGCGCGGGCTGCGGGCCCTGGCCCGGATGCAGCGGATGGTGGCGGGGATCGGGCGGGAGCGGCGCGAGAACCCGACCGACGACCTGATCTCGGCCCTGGTCTGCGCGAACGTGGACGGCGAGGCACTCGGCGCTCGCCAACTCGGCGCGTTCTTCTCCCTGTTGATGGTGGCCGGGGTCGAGACCACCCGCAACGCCATCACCCACGGCCTGACGCTGCTGACCGACCACCCCGGCCAACGCGACCTGCTGCTCGCGGACTTCGAGGCGCACGCGGACGGCGCGGTGGACGAGATGATCCGCCACTCCACGCCGATCATCCAGTTCCGCCGGACGGTCGTCGCCGAACACACCCTGGGCGGCCACGCGTTCGTCCCCGGCGACAAGGTGGTGCTGTACTACGCCTCCGCCAACCGCGACGAGGCCGTCTTCCCCGATCCGGACGCCTTCGACATCACCCGCTCCCCCAACCCCCACCTGGGGTTCGGCGGCGGCGGACCGCACTTCTGCCTGGGCGCGCACCTGGCGCGGGTGGAGATGAAGGCGCTCTTCCGCGAGCTGCTGACCCGCCCGGTCGGCCTGCGCGCGGTCGGCCTGCCCGACCTGGCCGGGTCCAGCTTCGACAACCGGGTCCGCTCGCTGCGCTTCGCCTTCGAACAGCCTTAGGCCGGGCGGCCGGACCGCCGCAGGGCTCCGGCCCGCAAACGCGGACCGGCCACCGGGCAGGCTGGGGGCCCGGCGGCCGGAGCGGGTACCGACGCGCGGCGTGCGCGCGAGGGGGGTGCCTGCGCGAGGCCCTAGCGCTGCAGGCGCCGCACCGCGAGGACGGCGTGGGCGCTGTGGTTGAGCACCTCGGTGTCGCCCGCGAACGCCTGCAGCGTCTCGGCGTCGACCGGCCGGCCGGGAACCGCCTCGGGCCAGGCGCGGGTGGCGAAGAGGAAGTACGCCTGACCGCTGTCGGCCGCCGCCTTGACCCACTCCGGCGGGGCGACGCACTTCGCGTTCATGCCCGGCAGTGTCAGTGCGATCTGGTTGCCCTCCAGGAGGATCTGCACCGGGAAGGAAGCCGGGTTGCGCACGCCGTCCATCACCACGTCGCCGATGGGCAGGCCGATCTCCTCCAGCAGCCCGCGGGCGGCCGCCTCGCTCGCCTCGGGACCGTCGGGACCGTCCCCGAGGATGTAGGCGAGGAGATAGGGAATGTCGTGGGCCTCGTCGGGGTCGCCGATCCACGCGAGCACCGAAAGGGTGCCGAGCTTGGAGCGGTCGAGTTCGGCCTGGGTAGAAGTCATGCGCCGCACCTTAGTGGTCGACGACCCGGCCCTTTGACGCCGTTTCACCCGGGCGGGCTAGACCGTCCAGAAACCACCTCCGGAATTCGCCACCATGTTCGCGTCCTGGTACTGGAGCCGCACGATGCGCGCGTTTTCCGGAATTTCGAACACCACCCATCCTTCGGCCCGCTCACCGACCGCGAGGGAATCGAAGACGAGCGGTTTGCCGGTGGTGAGCTCCCCGGTGGGCACCACCGGGTGGCGCTGCCCCGCGCCGTCGAGCGCCCACATGCGCCCGAGAGCCCCGTACGAGGCCCCGCCCACGTTGACGAACGACATCGAGGCGGCCACCCAGCGCTTGCCCGCCGCCGGGGCGAAGTTCTTCTCGACGCTGATCGCGGGGTCGACGTAGGCGCCCAGCACCACCTGGAGGTGACGGCCCACCTCCTTGCCCCTGACCCGTACGGAGTCACCCACACGGGCGTCCTTCGAGGCGGCCCGGGCCACCCCTTCCCGCTCCGCCGAGGGATCGTCCCCGACCCCCGGCACACCGTCGTCCACGGGTACGGCGGGCACCGCGGCCGGGGCGAGCGCGGCCCCTTCGGGGGCGCCGGAGCAGGCCGTGGCACCGAACAGCAGGAGCGGGAGGAGGGCGGCCGTGGCAAGAGCGGACTGACGCATGCGGGATCCCTTCGGGGATCTTCGGGGGTGTATTCCGGTCAGTCTCACGCGCCCGAGCGGGCAATTGCACACACCGACACGATCCGGCGGAACGCATTGACCTCCATATGCCAGCACAATGCGTTCCGGCGGAATTCCGCAACCCCTTGCCCCCCTCGTCCAACAGGAGGAACGATGGCCACGACCGGCCCCCGCATGGCCTTGGCCGCACTCGCCGCACTGGGCGCCACGGCGGTATTCACCGCCCCGGCGAATGCCGCGCCCCACGGCAGTGGAATGTACGTACGTGACATTTACGTATCTTCGGAAGCCCACATCGCTCCCGACGGCACGATCCACCTTTCCGGTGAGTACCGCTGCACCGCCCCGTCACCCTCGGGAGCGGTTCAGATCAAGGCGACCATCGAGCAGGACGACGTACGCCTCAGCATCGGCGGCGGCGACGCCCAGTGCGACGGCGCGGTGCACGACTGGTCGGCGCACGGCACGCTCCGGCTCACCCCGACCGTGCACGCCGGCGAAGCACTGGCCAAGGCCGAGCTGCAGGAGATCCGCTTCGGCGGCGGACTGCTCCCCCGGTCGGTCGACACGATCGCGCAGGACGCCCGCCCGGTCCGCGTGATCGACCACCGGTAGCCGCCGCCCGCGGTGCGCGCGCACGCCCCTCCGGTAGCCGCCGCTACCGGGACCCGGGCGTCGGCCGCGGCCGCAGCAGCGGCAGCGGCAGCGGCAGCGGCAGCGGCAGCGGCAGCGGCAGCGGCAGCGGCCGGACAGGTCCCGTCAGCGGGACCGGCCCGTCAACGGCACGCGGGCGCCTCGCCCGTCATCGACATGAAGGCCACCGTCTGACACCCCGGGTCCGTTTCCGGACGCCCGGTCGACCAGTCCACCGCCGTCGCCGCACCGACCGCGCACAGCAGCAGTGCCAGGACGCCCGTCACCGCGCGCCTGCTCAGCCGGCGCACGGCAGATTCCACAGAAACCGTTCCATGGCGGCATCATCACCCCGCCCCCGCCGCCCCACAACTCGACGTGAGCGACCGGTGACGTACCGCGCCCACATTGCCCGTCCCCCGCGGAGCGCCCTCACGGCGCGCTCCGCGCCGCGCTGCCCGCCGCCGAGAACTCGCACCACACCGCCTTGCCGTCGCCCCGGGACTCCACCCCCCAGTGCGTGGCCAGCGCGTCCACCAGCAGCAGCCCGCGCCCCGTGGTCGCCGACTCCCCCGGGGTGCGCCGCCGCGGCCACACGCTGGAGCGGTCCTTGACCCACAGCCGGATCCGCCGGACCGGCTCCGGCAGCACCTCCATCGTGAGCACCGCTCCGCCGTCGGTGTGCAGCAGGGCGTTGACCAGCAGCTCTCCCGCCGCCAGCTCCACGTCGTCGGCGAGTTCCGGCATGCCCCAGTCGCGCAGCGCCTGCCGCAGGGCGTAGCGGGCCTCGGAGAGCCCCTCCGGGTCCGCCTGGTGGACGTACTGGTGGATGCGCGGGGCCCGGTGGGTGCCCGGGTCCGGGGCCCGGCGCAGCACCAGCAGGGCCACGTCGTCGCCGGAGCCCCAGCGCTCCCACAGCCGGTCCGAGAGGTGGTCGGCGAGCGCCCCGGCCCCCTGGGGGCCGCTGCGGACCGCGTGGGCGAGGGCTTCCATGCCCTGGGTGATGGCGGTGCCGGGCTCCTCGACGAGCCCGTCGGTGCACAGCACGAGGGTCTCGCCGGGGACCAGGTCGAGCCGGGTCTCGGGGAACTCCTCCTGCTCGAAGAGCGTGGCCAGGCCGAGCGGCAGGCCGCCGCGCACGTTGGGCCAGCCCGTTCGCCCGTCCGTGTGCCGGATCAGCGGTCCCAGGTGGCCCGCGCGGACCGCCCGTACTCCTCCGGTCTCCAGGTCCACCTGCGCGTACATGCAGGTCGCGAACCGTTCGGTGTCCAGCTCGGCCAGGAAGCGGGAGGCGCGCGCCAGCACGGTGGAGGGCGGATGCCCCTCGCCCGCGTAGGCCCGCAGTGCGATGCGGAGCTGGCCCATGATGGCGGCGGCGTGCGTGTCGTGGCCCTGTACGTCGCCCACGACGATGCCGACGCGGTCACGGGGCAGCGCGATCACGTCGTACCAGTCACCGCCGACCTCGCGCCCGCTCCAGGCCGAGTGGTAGCGCACGGCGATCTCCCCTCCGGTGATCTCGGGGATCCGCCGCGGCAGCATGGCCGCCTGCAGCATGGTGGCGAACTCGCGCTCCTGGTCGAAGAGGAGCGCCCGCTGGAGCGACTGGGCGACGATGCCCGCCAGGCCCAGGCAGAGGTTCTGCTCCTCGGGACTGAAGTCGGTGCGGCGGCGGTAGAAGAGCACCAGTCCGCCGATGGCCTCGGCCTGCGCGATGAGCGGGAGGTAGGCGGCCGCGTCGTACTGGATGCGGCTCAGGTAGTCGGAGAGGAGCGGGAACTCGGCGGCCAGCTCCGTCAGCGAGGTGACGAAACGCGCCTTCCTGCTGAGCACCGCCTGCGACAGCGGCAGCGAGCCGTCCAGCCGGGTGAACTTGCGCTCGCTGAGGATCTCCAGGGACTCACCGCTCAGCGCGATGATCTTGATGTGGCCGCCCTCGACCAGCCCCAGCGCCATCCCGTCGACGCCGAGCCGCTCCAGCGCGCCCGCGCCCGTCAGCGTGGCCGTCACGTCGTCGACCGTCACCGCCCGCGACAGGGCCTCCGTGGTCCGCTGCACGATGGTCGCCTGCTGGGCGCGGGCCGATTCGAGCTTGCGCAGCACCGTGAGGTGGGCGAGCTCGGCCGTCGCGTCCCGGACGATGCCGACGATGCGCACCGGACGGCCCTCCGCGTCCCGCAGGACCCGGCCCTGGGTGTGGGTCCACTGGTCGCGGCCGTCGCGCCGCTGCACCGTGAAGTACTGGCCGTACGTCTCCTCCCCGGCGTCCAGGACGCCCTGGACGGTTTCCCGGAGCCGCGCGGAGTCGTCGATCGGGATCCGCAGCCCCAGGCTGTCGGGGGTGCCGTCGAAGTCCTCCGGTCCCAGGTCGAAGACGGCCATCCCGGCCTCGTCCAAGTCGAGGGTCCCCGCCCCGAGGTCCCACTCGAAGCTGCCCATCCTGTTGAGCGCGAGCCGCTCACCGGGGCCGACGAGGGGGTGCCGGGCGCTCCCGGGGCTCCCCGTGCTCGTGGGACCCTCCGGTCTCTTGTCGCGTCGCTCCGCCGCTGCCACGAGACTCACACCACCTAACGGCCGGGCCAGCACGGCTGGGAAATGAGCCGCTCCCACTCCTCGTCAGGATGCCCCGGAAGGGTGCGTCCGGCCTCCTGCCAGCGCTTGACGAGGGAGAGGTAGATCATCGAAGGGTCGTACGGGGCCTGCGCGTGCTGGGCCTGCGCGTGCCGGCCGTGCGCGTACGGATCCTGCGGATACGAGTCCTGCGCGTACGAGGACTGCGCGTACGGCGGCTGCGGGTACGAAGACTGCGGGTACGGGGGCTGCGCGTGCTCCGACTGCCCGTACGCCTGCGGGGGCGCCGCCCTCGTCGTGCCGGGCTGCTCCGCACGGCTGGCCGGGATCCTCACCCAGCCCCGGCCGCCCTGTGCGCGCTCATCGCTCATCGCGGACCCCTCTCACGTTGTGTGACTGGCTCTCACGCTTTGTGCCCCGCAGTCGAAGCCCGGTCGGTCCGGGGCGCACCGGTGGAACCCGTCAGAGGGCTCCGGGCCCCCAGACGCTTGCGGACTCCTGACACCAGTCTCCCCGCCGTGAAGCCGGCGCCGTGCACGAATCGCATGGAAGGGCCGAATGAGGGAGCGGTCAGCAGCCCGGCGAAGAACAGCCCCGGCCACGAGGACTCGAAGCCGGAACTCAGCTCCGGCGTCCCGCTCGCCCCTACGGTGCCCAGCGCGGCCCGCAGCCCCGCGTCGAGCAGCTCCAGCCGGGCCAGGTCCGGGGCGAAGCCGGTCGCCGCGATCACGTGCGAGGTGTCCAGGACGACGGACTCCCCGGCGGCGGTGGACAGCCCGAGCCGGGTCCGCCCGCCCGCCGGGACCGCCCGCTGCAACCGGTGCCCGAGCAGGACCGGGACCCGCCGCTCGAAGCGCTCCCGCAGCCACCAGGCTCCGGCCGGGCCGAGCGCGGTCGCCGCGATCCGCTCCCGGGTGGGCGCGGGCAGCCGGCGCACCGCCCAGGGCAGCTCCGACCAGGCCCAGCTGCGCCAGCCGGTGCCGAGGCCGCTGTGCGGATCGCGCAGGGAGCGCAGCGGGGGCCGCCGCAGCGGCTGCGGGACGGTGTTCCAGTTCAGCCGGGAGCGCCGGGCCACGAGGCACGGCCGGGCGCCGTTCTCCGCGAGCAGGGCCGCGGTCTCCAGGGCCGCCTGCCCGGCGCCGAGCACGGCGACCTCGCGGCCGGCGAAGCGGGTCAGGTCGCGGTGGCCGCTGCTGTGCGAGTAGTGGGCCGCGGGCAGTTCCCGTAGCGCCTCCGGGTACCGGACGAAGGGCATCACGCCCACGGCCAGCGCGACCGTCCGGGCGAGCAGCGGCGGCCCCTCGGCGGTGCGGACCAGGAAACCCCCGCCCTGCGGGGTGACTTCGGTGACGGTCGCCTCCTCCACCGGGGGTGCTGCGTGCCGGGCGAACCAGAGCCCGTACGCGCTGAACGTCCCGATGGGCAGCGGAGTTCCGTGTTCGGCGGCGATCCCGCGGCCCGCGCAGTACTCGGCCAGCGTGTAACGCCCGTCGGGGGCCGAGAGGTTGGAGGACCACGGCTCCGACTTGAGGTACATGCCCTCGGGCATGTGGTCCCGCCAGGAGGCCATGGGCCGCCCCAGGATCCGCACCCCGAGCCCCGCCCCGGCCGCGTGGGCGGCGATCGACAGCCCGTAGGGCCCCGCTCCGACCACCACGAGGTCGTCCATCCGTGTCACCGCAGTCCCTCCAGCCTCATGGTTCGTCCCCTGCCACCCGCGCCCCGCGCCGCCCCGCGCACTCACACCCCCATGCACCTTCTGCCCCTATGCGTCTTATGCCCCTACGGCGTCACCGCGTCACCAATTCGTCCGGCTCCGCCGGGGCCTCCGGCGGAGCCGTCCGCGAGCCGGACCCGCCGGATGCCCCGGCCGCGGCGGACGGGGGCAGCTCCCGGCCCCGCTGGCGCGGTGCGCGGACCACCGCCCGGGCCGTCCGGCGGCCCTGCGCGGGGACCCCGCGCAGCACCCGCATGCCCTTGACCGCGCCCCGCCCCAGGAAGGCGGCGAGCATCGCCAGGAACGGCATCGGGTCGTCGGCCGCGAACCACGCCGCCTCCACCCGCCCCCGCTCCCGGCCCCGGCCCCGGCGCGCGGGGGCCGCCGCAGCCGTCCGTACGGACCTCCCCGGCTCGGCGCCCGCCCCGGCGGGCGGGGCCGGGGGGCGGCGCGGGAGCGAGCGGCCGCGCACCGCCGCGAGCAGGGCGTAGTTCTCCGCCACGAAGACCCGGCCCGGTCCCCCGGACGGCTCCGGGACCCGCTGGCCCGTCAGATCCAGGTACATCGCCTGGACCACGTCCAGGCCGCCCGTGTCGGTGAAGAGCCTGAACTGCGCACCCGGACGCGGGTTGAAGTCCACCAGGCGGAAGACGCCCCGCTCGTCCCGGCGGAAGTCCAGGTCCAGGATCCCCTGGTAGCCGAGCCGCTCGGCGAGCCGCAGCCCCGCCTCCTCCACCGCCGGGTCCGGCAGCCACCGCCCGACCGCCGTCAGCCCCGTCCGCACCGGCCAGGACAGCTCCTTGCGCCCCGACCCGGTGAGCAGCGGTCGCCCGCCCCGGGCGAACGCGCCGTGGAAGAACCAGTCGGTGTCCGGCCCGGCCGGCAGGAACCGCTGGAGCAGCAGCCGGCTCCCCGCCTCCGCCGAGCGCTCGTACAGCCGGCGCGCCTCGGCGGCCGACTGGAGCAGGGTGGTGCTGCGCAGGCCCGTGCCCGCGGGCAGCAGCCACGGCCGGCTCCACTTGGCGATCACCGGGAGCCCCAGCCGCCACGCGGCCTCCGCCGCCTCGGCCCCGCTCCCCGGGATCACGGTCTCCGGGTGCGGTACGTCCCACCGGGCGCAGAGCCGCGACAGCTCGGCCTTGTCCGCCACCCGCGCCGGCAGGTCGTCGGGCTGATGGGGAATCCGGAAACGGTCCGTCAGCATCGGGCCGACCCGGGACACCGCGATCGCGCTCAGGTCGTCCATCGCGATGAGCACCGCCGGGCGGCCGATCCGCTCGGAGACCCCGGTCAGGCATTCCAGCAGCGCTTCGGGCGCTTCGGGGTCGACGCCGCCCGAAGGGCCGGGGTGCACGGCACGCAGGTAGCGCGAACGCCCCATGGGACCTCCCCCGGCCTCGACGACGGCATGGACCTCCACACCCGTGCGCCCAAGGGATCTGACGGCGCCGAGGGTTCCGTGGTGGAACGGATTCCGATCGAGTCTGAGCAGAACTGCTGGCACTTGGCTGGGATGCGCGTGCATGGGAACGGTGTCTTTCACCTAGTCGGACCAAGCGGGGAGGATGCGCACGTGCGAATGGCCTAGGAAGAGGTCACCGGACAGGCCATTCGTCAGATGTGATGCCTAACGTCTTTGGTAAGCACACCGATTCAGGAAAGCTCGGGAGACGCCATGCCCAGACCACGCCGCCGACTGGCGAGCACCTGCATCGGAACGGTGACGGCCGGACTGCTCGCGACCGGGGCCGCCCTCGCGGCACCCGAGGAGCAGAGCACCGGGTCCGAGATCGCCATGGGCGCCTACCTCGACTACGGGCCGCCCGGAGTGGCCCGCATCCCGTTCCTGTCGAACTGGCTGGGCGGCAAGGAGATCCGGGTCGGGCACACCTATCTGCCCGGCGACCAGTGGGCGGGCATCGAGGGCAACGTCAGCTTCCTCGACGACTGGGCGCAGTGGCGGCGCCAGCGGGACGACCGGCTGTTCGTCCTCAACGTGCCCATGCAGGAGCGCAACGAAGCCAGGGTCCCCGACTACCAGGTGGTCCAGCTGATCCGGGCGGGCGCGGACGGCCAGTACGACCGGCACTTCAAGAAGCTCGCCGAACGGCTGGTGGCGCTGGGCGTCCCGGACACGGTGATCGTGCTCGGCTGGGAGATGAACGGCACCACGTACACCCACCGCTGCGGTCCCGACCCGGAGAACTGGAAGGCGTACTGGAAGCGCGTCGTCAGCACGATGCGCTCCGTGCCCGGCCAGAAGTTCAAGTTCGATTTCAACCCGAACCGCGGCACGGACGCGATCGGCTGGACCAAGTGCTACCCGGGCGACGACGTCGTCGACATCATCGGGATGGATTCGTACGACCAGGGTCCCGGCCGGAACTTCGACGAGCAGATCAGCCAGCCGTACGGGCTCCAGCACCACGTCGACTTCGCGCGGGCACACGGCAAAGAGATCTCGTACCCGGAGTGGGGGCTGTTCCGCAACGGGGACAACCCGGAGTACATGCGGCGCATGCTGCAGTGGATCCAGAAGCAGAAGCCGCTCTACCACACCATCACCGACTACTGCCCGCACGGCGTCTGGCAGTGCAAGCAGAACCCGGCCTCGACGAAGGTCTTCCGCGAGGCGCTGACCCCGCAGCGGCCCGACCCGGTGATCCCGACCCCGGTCGTCCCGACCCCCGTGGTGCCCACGCCGGTCGTCCCGACCCCGCAGATCCCCACGCCGGAGATCCCGACGCCGGTCGTCACCCCGCCGGTCGTGCTCCCCAGCCCGGAGGTCCCGAGCCCGGTCGAAACCGGTCCGGTCAAGCCGAGCCCGGCCGTCCCCAGCCCGGCCGTTCCCAGCCCGCTGGTCCCGAGCCCGGCCGTCCCGAGCCCCGTGGAGCCCAGCCCGGTCGAGCCCAGTCCGGTCGAGCCCAGTCCGCTGGTCCCGAGCCCGGTCGTTCCGACTCCCTCGCCCGTGGTCCCGAGCCCTGAGGTCCCGGTCGAGCCCAGCCCGGCCGTCCCCAGCCCGGCCGTCCCCAGCCCGGCCGTCCCCAGCCCGGCCGTCCCCAGCCCGGCCGTCCCCAGCCCGGCCGTCCCCAGCCCGGCCGTGCCCAGCCCGGCCGTGCCCAGCCCCGTCGAGCCGAGCCCGCTGGTCCCGTCCCCCCAGGTCAGCCCGGTCGTCCCGGAGGTCCCGAGCCCGAGCCCGAGCCCGAGCCTGGTCGTGCCCAAGCCGGATCCCGTGGTGCCTTCGCCGGTGCCCAAGCCGACGACGCCCGTGCCGCCCGTACCGCCCGTCAACAGCACGGAGTGGTGCGTGCCGATCAACTTCGGCGAGTGGCTCTCCAAGCTGGTCGGCAAGCAGTCGGTCTGCGTCAAGGTCGACTGGGGCAAGGAGTCCGGCTTCTGGCCCTTCTAGGCGGGGAGTCGGGGTCATCGGACCCGCAGTTCGTTGAGCCGCACCCGCCAGTCCCTGGCGGCCGGCAACGCCTCCCGCAGTACGTCCACCGCCCGCTCGCGCCCCGTCACCTGCGACTCGTGCAGTCGCAGCAGGGGCGCGAGCGCGGCCGTGGCCATCAGGAAGCGCTGATTGACCACCGTCCGCGGCCGCCAGTGGTTCTTGTACGGCTCGTTGCCGCGCAGGAAGCTCACCACCGGGCGGCCTTCGGCGAGCGCGCGGGTGGTCTCGTAGCGCAGCAGCAGCGTGGCCACGTCCACCTTCCGGTCCCGCAGATCGGGATCGGCGCCGTAGAGGTAGCCGCCGCTGAGGGCCCCGGAGAGCAGGGTGAGGTTGGCGGCCACCACCTTCCCGTCGAGCCGGAACTCGGCCAGCCGCCCCTCCCCCGCGCGCACCATCCGCCGCGTGGCCCGGGTCAGGTGTTCGGCGAAGCGGGGCTTGAGGTGTTCGGGGGTCACCCCGCGGCCCCGCCACTGCTTCTCGTGCAGCCGCAGCAAGGTCCGTACCGCGCGCGGCACTTCCTGCTCGGTGACCTCGTGCTCCTCGATCCCCGCCGCGTCGGTCTTGCGGAGCTTGGCCCGCACCCGCTGGGCGCCGGAGGACGGCATCCGCTTGACCAGCTCGTCGAAGGGCATGGCCGGCAGCTCCATGCACGTCGAGTCGGTGAGCTTGCTGCCGATCCCGGGCCAGGCCGCGTACACGGCCTCGGCGGCGGCCCCGGGCCGCACCTCGCGCAGGTCGACGACCGCGCCCCGGGCGGCCCGGTGCAGACCGTTGGCCAGGGCGGGGACGACCTGGTCGGCGTGGGCCGCGGCCACGAGCACGTCGAAGTAGTCGGTGATGCCCCCGCCGAGGGGCACGAGCAGCGGCAGCGGCCGGTGTACGAGCATCAGCGCGGCCGCGCCGACCAGCTCCTCCCCGCGCCGCACCAGGACGATGCGGAGCCGGCCGTCCTTGCCGTAGGACAGCCACCAGGAGTGCAGCCAGGCGTGGCTCTGGAACGGAGTGGCGGTGGGACACGCGCGGACGAGCCGGTTCCACGGCTCCTCCAGCGCGGCGAACTGCCGGGGATCGCGGCACAGCGTCACCGACAGGGCCCCGGCGGAGCCGGAGGAGCCGAAGGTCATCGCACCGACTCCTTCTCCTTGGCCGCGGCCGGCTCACCCTGCGCGGGCAGCGAGGCGTACTCCTCGACGCTCTCCACGGCGGCTTCCGCCACGGGCCCCTCGTCCCGGCGCCGGGCGGCGGGCCGGGCCAGCAGCCACAGCCCTCCCAGCAGCCCGCCGGCGCACAGCCCGACCGCACCGCTGAGGGCGGGGGACGCGGAGGCGGGGTCGCTCGGCGCGACGGCCTGGTTGAAGAGGAGCAACTGCACGCCGGTGTTCTTGGCGGCCTGGTTGCTGCTCAGCGACAGGGCGTCGGCCACGGCGTTGGCGATGTCGGCGGCCTCACCGGCGCTCTTCGCGGTGCCGGTGATGGCGATCATCGGGGACTCGGGGGAGGTCTCGGCACGCACCTGGGTCCGCAGCTTCGCCACGCCGATGCCCGCGCGGGGCTGGGCGTACGCGAGGGTCGAACTGCTGGTGGCGATGCGGGCGTAGGCCTGGGCGAAGCCGAGGGCGGTGGCCGGCTCGGTGGTGTCGTCGGGGACCGCGACGACGTAGCTGGTGGCGGCGTACTCGGGTGCCTTGAGCACCCCGTACGCCCCGCCGGCCGCGAGCCCCAGCAAGGCGGCGGCGGGCAGCGGCCACCACGCGGGCGCCGGCAGCAGCCGCACCCTGCGCCGGTGGGTGGACTTCTTCTGGTCGGCGGTGTCCGCCATGTGCGTACCTCTTTCCTGGTGGAAGGGTGCTTGCTTCGGGGCCCGGTGCGGACCCCTGCGGGCTCGGATCAGCCGATGTCGCGCGCCGGGGCCATATCCGGACCGGCCGAGCCCGAATCCGGACGGGCCGAGCCCAGATCCGGACCGGCCGAACCCGAATCCGGACGGGCCGACCCCAGATCCGGACCGGCCGAACCCGAATCCGGACGGGCCGACCCCAGATCCGGACCGGCCGAGCCAAGACCCAGCCCCTCCGGCGTTTGAGGAGCGGGGGTCCGGGGGCTGGCCCCCGGCAGCGGCGCCGCACGGTCCGAGCCGGCCTGGGCCGAATCCAGCCCCGCCGAGCCCAAATCCAGCCCCTCCGGCGTGTGAGGAGCAGGGGTCCGGGGACCGGTCCCCGGCAACGGCGCCGCACCCCGGGACCCGGCCGGCGAAGCGGACATCGCCAGGTCGTACACGTGCCGCAGCTGCGCCGCCGAACGGCCGATGTCGTAGCGCCGCACCACCTCGGGCGGCGGCAGCCGCCGGACGCCGGCCTCCATGTGCCCCCGCAGCGCCGCGACGAGCTCCTCCGTGCCGGTGCCGATCCGCCGCGCCCCCGGCGCCTGCGCCGCGGGCAGGTCGTCGATCGCCGGGCAGGTGACGTGCAGCACCGGCAGCCCCGCCGCCAGCGCCTCGATCACCGCGAGCCCGAAGGCCTCCTCCTTCGACGGGGACACGAACACGTCCATCGCCGCGAGCAGCGCCGGGATCCCCGGGGTCCGCCCGTCGGCGGAGTCGCCCAGCGGATCCCGCTCCCCCAGCAGGTGGATCCGGCCCTGCGCCCCGAGCTCCGCGGCGAGCCGGCGCAGCGCCGCCCGCTCCGGCCCGTCCCCGGCGAGCAGCAGGTGCGCGCCGGGCAGCGCCGCCACCGCCCGCACCAGGACGTCGAACCGTTTGCCCGGCACCAGCCGGCCGACGCCGCCGACCACGAAGGCCCGCTCGGGCAGTCCGGTCCGGGTCCGGGTGGCCCGCCGTACGCCCTCGTCGAAGCGGAACCGCACGGCTTCGATCCCGTTCGGCACCACGTGCACCCGCCCGGCCGGGACCCCCCAGGCCTCCAGGCGGGCCGCCACGGTGTCCGAGACGGCCACGGTCGCGGCTCCCAGCCGCTCGCTCGCCAGGTACAGGGCGCGCACCCCGCCCGACAGCGGCCGCCCCTCCATCTCGGCGGCTCCCAGGGAGTGTTCGGTCGCCACGCTCACCCGTACGCCCGCGAGCCGGGCCGCGAGGCGCCCGTACACGCAGGCCCGGTACAAGTGCGTGTGGACCAGGTCGTAGCGGCCCCGCCGGATGAATTTGGCCAGCTTCGGGACCGCCCCCAGGTCGCGGTTGCCGCGCATCCCGAGGTGGACGACGCGGACCCCGTCCGCGCGCAGCCCCTCGGCGACCGGTCCGGGGTTGGTCAGCGTCAGGACGTCGCAGCGCATCGGCATGTGCCGCAGAAGCAGCCGCAGTTGCTGTTCGGCTCCGCCGACACCGAGTCCGGTGATGACGTGCAGCACCTTCCCGGGGCTCACAGGTGCACCGCCCGCCGCAGCTCGCGCACCTGGTGGCGCACCTGCTTGATCCGCAGGCGGGGGCCGCCGTCGGCCTGGCTGATGTGGGTACGGGGCATCGCGTGCGGTCCGGCGAGCCGGCCGGGGTCGATGGCGCAGGCGTACCCGTATCCGGCGGCCCGGGTCGCGGCGACGACCCGCGCGTCGAGGTGCCCGTACGGGTAGCAGAATCCGGCGGGCAGCGTCCCGGTCAGCTCCCGGATCAGCTCGCGGCTGCCGCGCAGCTCCTGCGCCAGTACGTCGTCGGGGGCCGCGGTGAGGTCCTGGTGGAGCAGCCCGTGCGAGCCGATCTCCTGTCCGGCGGCGGCGACTTCGCGGATGCCCTCGGCGGTGAGGAGGGGCTTGCGGGGGCCCAGCGGGTCCCAGACGTTGTCGACGCCGAGCCGCCCGGGCAGCACGAAGAGGGTGGCGGTGAAGCCGTGGCGGAGCAGCAGCGGGAGTGCGCGGGTCAGGAAGTCGGTGTAGCCGTCGTCGAAGGTCAGCCCGACCAGCCCGGCGCCCCGCCCGGCGGCGCGGGCGGACAGCAGCTCGCCGACGGACACCCCGCGCAGCCCCCGGGAGCGCAGCCACAGCAGCTGGGCCTCCAGCGCGTGCGGGGTGACGGTGATGCCGTACGGGTCCTCGGCGGGATCGGTGAACTCGGCGACGGAGTGGTACATCAGGACCCACGGCGAGCCGGTGCGGCGGGCGGGGGCCGCGGCGGCGGGGCGCGCCGTTTCGGTGTCAGCGGACATTGCGGAACCTCTGGGTGAGCTGGGAGGTGAGGTGAGCGGTGAGCTGGGCGAGCTGGCCCGGCAGGGCGGTGACCTCCAGGGCCCGTATGGCCATGCCGGTGGCTCCGAACATGGCCGGGACCAGCAGGCAGCCGAGGGCGGCGCTGACCAGCGGGTCGGGGATCATCGGCCCGGCGATCCAGCCGGTGGCGCAAGCGGCGAGGGCCGCGACGGAGAGCCGGCCGATGCTGATGGCGACCCGGCGGACCTGGATGGCGATGATCCGCGAGCCGAGGCCGGTGAGGAGCAGCACGGCGGTGGTGCTGATGCCGGCCGCGTTGGCGGCGGCGATCCCGTAGGTCCCCCACCAGCCGACGGCGAAGGCTCCGGCGACGATGTTGACGAGGAGTCCGGCGCCCATGGCGAGGGCGGGGAACCAGGTGGGGCGGGCGGTGGAGAAGAAGGGCCGGGAGAGCGCCCCGACGAGGCAGTGGCCGAGCAGGCCGAGGCCGTAGATCCGCATGACGGAGGCGGTGGCCGCGGTGTCGGCGGGGGTGAACGCCCCGCGTTCGAAGAGGACTTGGATGATCTGTGGGGCGTACCCGATGACGAGTGCGGTGCCCATGAGGACGGCGAGCGAGGCGAGCGCGAGGTCCTGCTCGACCCGCCTGCGGGCCTTCTCCCGCTCCCCGCCGGCCATGGCCTGGGCGACGACGGGGAAGGTGACGGTGCAGATCATCAGGGAGAGCACCATGGGCATCTGCGCGACTTTTTGGGCGTAGTTGAGGTGCGAGATGGCGCCTGGCGGCAGTCCGGCGGCGAGGAACCGCTCGACGAGCACCTGGGACTGCCGGAACACGGCGAAGAAGATGACCGGGGCGATGACCCCGAAGGCGATCAGCGTCGGCCGGTCGCGGTCGCGCTGGCTGCGCGGGGCGCCCTTGGCCCGGGGTGGTCCGAAGCCCACGTTGCGGATGAAGGCGGGCAGTTGGACCAGGACCATCAGCACTCCGCCGACGGCGACCCCGGCGGCGGCGGCGCGCACCCCCCACAGGGCGTGCAGGGCGACCATGGTCCCGATGATGCCGACGTTGTACGACACGTAGATGGCGGCGGGCGGTACGAAGGAGCGGTGCGCTCTGAGGGCGGCGCTGAAGTAGCCGGCGACGCCGAAGGACAGCACGGTCAGGGCCGTCCACCGGGTGCATTCGACGGCGAGCCCGGGGTCGGGCAGTCCCGGCGCGAGCACGCCCACGACGAGCGGCGCGGCGACGATGAGCACGGAGGCCACGGCGGCCAGGAGCACCAGCAGCCGCGGCAGCGTGGCCCCCACGAGCAGGCGTACGGGATCCTGCGCGCGGGCCTCCTGCCGGGTGAGCCCGGCCCTGCTGGAGGCCCGGCGGGCCAGGGCGTAGCTGAAGGCGGGCACCATCAGCAGGGCCATGGCGTCCTCGATGAGGAGCGTCGAGGCCATCTCAGGGACGGTCCAGGCGATGAGGAAGGCGTCGCTGTCGTGCCCGGCTCCGAAGAGGTGCGCAATGGTCTGGTCGCGGACCAGCCCGAAAACCGCCCCGGCGGCGGTGAGCCCGGCGGTGACGGCGGCCGCCTTGGCGAGCGCGCCGCCGCCCGAACGGGCCCCGTCGGCCGCCGCCTCGGAGCCGCCACCCCGGCGCCCGCCCCCCGCCGTCCCGCGCACCCCGTCCTCCCGCCCGGCCGCGGCACCGGGATCCCGGCCCGGCCCGGTCCGTACGGACCCGGCCGCCGCAGCGCCCAGTACGGGCCCGCGCACCGCCTCCGCGGTGCCCGGCTCCCCGCCCAGGGAGGCGGTTCCGACAGACCCGGATCCGGCAGGGCCGGGCCCCGGAGCGGCGGCGCCCCGGTCGAGTCCCGGGCCGGGGCGGCCGGTGGCCACCACACGGCCCGCTCCGGCGTCGCCGGCGGGGACGGGAAGGCCCACGTGCGCGGCGCCGCGTCCGGCGGACAGCGGCCCGCCCGAGGCGGCCACGCGGCTCGCGGTCCCGTCCGGGCCCGCGGCCGGCGCGGCGGGGGGTAAGGGCGGG
>NZ_JBHWMB010000050.1:0-64939 GCF_042730015.1 Streptomyces sp. NPDC059957
GGCCCCGACGCAGGGCCGTATCAGCCCTTGGGCACCACGATGACGACGGTGCTGCACACCTTGTCGGCGAAGGTCTGCTTCTTCTCGTCCCACAGCGGCCACAGGTAGCCGATGTAGCAGGAGATGCTGTCGAGGAAGTGCGCGAGCTTGCGGACGAAGGCCATGCCGAAGCCGAGGACGTTGCCGTCGGCCTCGCGGCGCACGCTGATCCCGACGATCTTCTTGCCGATCGACTGGCCGGTCGCGCCTTCCTTGTAGAGGTTGAAGATGCTCATGCCGAAGGCGTAGAGGATGCCGATCATGAAGAAGACGCCCGGCCCGGAGGCGCCCGCGTCATCGCTCATGGCGAGGTCGATGAAGCCGAGGGCGTACATCGGTCCCACGGTGATCAGACCGTCGAGGAGGGTCCCGCCGAAGCGCAGGCCCCAGTGCGCCAGCGGCGGCATTCCGGTGCCGGGCATGGGCGGCATGCCGGCCGGCGGGTACGCGCCGTACGGCTGCTGCGGGGGGACGCCGCCCACGGGCTGCTGCGGGTAGCCGTACTGCGGGGGGACACCCTGAGGTGCCTGCTGCGGGTAGCCGGGCTGACCCTGCGGGGGCTGCTGCTGGCCGTAGGGGTTGTTCGGGTCGCCGAAGCTCATGGCGAAGTCTCTCCAGGGTGTGACGGGGACGAGCGGCCCGCCGGAGGGACGTGAAAGAGCGGGTTGCCCCCCTGCGCAGCCGCGAACTTGCGGGGGCCATCGTGTTAGTAACATCGGCCACTTGTCCAATCCGTTGTCACATGTGCCCAACAAGTGACGGACCCGTAAACACAGCATGGAGTCCCGGACCCTGAGGACGGGTCCGGGACTCCGGGGCCACTTCGCTGACCGCTTCTACAACGACCGGCGACCGTGCGGGTCACCGGTGGGCCGCGACCGCTGCTACTTCGGCATCAGGACGGTGTCCACGATGTAGACGGTGGCGTTCGCGGTCGGGACGTTGCCGCAGACCACGTTGGACGTGCCGTTGACCTTGTAGGACTCGCCCGAGCCGGTGGTGGTCACCTTGCCCGTCTCGAGCGTGGCGAAGGAGCCGTTCTCGAGCTGCTTCGGCGTCAGCTTCTCGCCGACCACGTGGTAGGTGAGGATCTTGGTCAGCGTGGCCTTGTCGGCGAGGACCTTGTCGAGGTCGGCCTTCGGGATCTTGGCGAAGGCGTCGTTGGTCGGCGCGAACACCGTGATGTCCTTGGCGTTGTTGAGCGTGTCGACGAGCCCGGCCTGCTTGACGGCCGCCACCAGGGTGGACAGCGCGGGGTTGTTGGACGCGGCGGTCGCGACCGGGTCCTTGGCCATGCCGTCGAAGCTGCCCGCGCCCTCCTTCGGGACACCGGCGCACGCGGCGCCGAAGGGCCCGTCCGCCGTCGTCGGAGCCGAGGCGTCCGCGGCCGGGGAGGAGGCGTCCGCACTCGCTTCGGCTACGGCGCCGGCGGCCGCGTCCTTGCCGGAGTCCGATTCGGAGCAGGCGGCCAGCGCGAAGGGCAGTACGGCTGCCGTGGCGACGGCGAGGGCGGTACGGCGGAAACGAAGGGCGTTCATGGTGTTCTCCAGAGAATGAGTTGGTGATTTACGCGTACGGAGGGGAAGGGGAGGGGGAAAGTGTGTGAAGTAGCGCGAAGGGGGCTGAACTGGTGTGTGGCCGGGGTTCCTTCGGTCAGGCGACCGTGACGAACACGCCGTGCCGGCCGCTCGCGCCGTCCGGGATGGTCCGGGTCCGCAGCTCGGTCTGGACCTCGCCCCGGCCGTCCGTGGCGCGGACGGTCAGGCGGTGGCCACCCGGCGCGGCCTTCCAGTCGAAGGACCACTGGCGCCAGGTGTCGGTGGTGGCCTGCGCCGCGAGCGAGGCCTCCTGCCACGGCCCGTCGTCGACCTGGACCTCGACCCGCTCGATGCCGCGGTGCTGGGCCCACGCCACCCCGGCCACCGTCACGGTCCCGGCCGGGATCCGGGCGAAGGGCTTGGGGGTGTCGATCCGGGACTGCGTCTTGATCGGTGCCCGGCGGGCCCAACCGCGCTTGACCCAGTACGGGTCGTAGGAGGCGAAGGTGGTGAGCTCGATCTCCCGGATCCACTTGCAGGCGGAGACGTAGCCGTACAGACCGGGTACGACCATCCGGACCGGGAAGCCGTGCTCGAAGGGGAGCGCCTCGCCGTTCATGCCGACGGCCAGCATCGCGTCCCGGCCGTCCATGACCTCCTCGACGGGGGTGCCCAGCGTCATCCCGTCCACGGACCGCGCGATCAACTGGTCGGCCCGGCCGCCTCGCGAGGGCGCCCGGACACCCGCCTCGCGCAACAGGTCCGACAGGCGTACGCCGAGCCAGCACGCGGAGCCCGCGTAGGGGCCGCCGACCTCGTTCGACACGCAGGTGAGGGTGATGTCGCGTTCGATCAGGGGGCGTTGGAGGAGCTCGGCGTAGGAGTAGGAGCGCGGGCGGGGGACGCCCGTGCCGTGGATGCGCAGCCGCCAGGTGTCGGCGTCCACCTTGGGTACCACGAGCGCGGTGTCGACACGGTAGAACTCCTTGTTCGGTGTGGTGAAGGCGCTGACCCCGGGAATCCGCAGGGCCGCCCCGGCCGGGATCGGCGGGGCCGGCGAAGCGGGAGCGGGCAGGCGTACGGCGGCGCGGGAGGCGGTGGCGCCCTGGCCGCGCCGGCCGGTCAGGGCCCGGCCGAGGGCGCCCGCGCCGGTGGAGGCGGCCGCGGTGATGCCGGCCGCGAGGAGGAAGCCCCGGCGGTTCCAGGCGGCGGGCACGTCGTCCGAGCCGCTCGCCGACGTCTCCACTGGTGCGCTGTCCCCTCCGGCGGGCCGGGTGGCGGGGCCGCCCACCTTTCCCACCAGCAGGTACAGCACCAGCGACCCGGCCGCGGCCCCCACCAGCGAGGGCAGTGCGTCCGCCGCCCCGGCCGCGTCGGGCCGGGTCAGGGCCGCAGCCGCGCCGAGGATGCCGAAGGCCAGTACGCCGGCCGCCCCCGTACGGCGGTGGCGCAGCGCGAACATCCCCAGCAGGGCCGCCAGGACGCCGATGGTGGCCAGGATGCCGAGTTGGAGGACCAGCTTGTCGTTCTCGCCGAAGGTCCGGATGGCGAAGTCCTTGAGCGCCGCCGGAGTGCGGTCGATGGCCGCCCCGCCGATCACCGTGACCGGCCCCGCCTGCGGTCGCACCAGGGACGCGGTCAGCTCGGCCGCGGCCAGTGCCGCGTATCCCGCCGGCAGGCCGCTCGCCGCGGCGAGGGCGCCGCGCTCGACTGTCCTTCGGTTGATGCTCACGACTCTCATTCGGCGCCGGACCGTTCGCGGATGGGCCGGTCATCCGATCAAGTGAAGATCCGTCGGTGTGTTGACCTTTGTGTGCGGGTCGCCAGGGCCTGGCTCCGTACGGCCTCGCTCCGCAAGGCCCGCGCACGCGGGCGGTGGCGCCGACGGCCACCGCCCGCGCGGGTCCCGCGGGGCCCGGCGGCGCTCAAGAGTGGCGACCCACTCCCCGCCGGTCCGCAGGACCACCGGCCCGCCGCCGCCCCGTAGCCGGTGGCGGGCCGGAGACTGCGGTCCGTGCGACCCGTCAGGCGTTGACGCAGGTGTTGCCGAACGCGGGGTTGAGGAGACCGATCACGCTGATCGAGTTCCCGCACGCGTTGATCGGGATGTGGATGGGGATCTGGATCAGGTTGCCCGATCCGACCCCCGGGGAGTGGGCGGCGAGGCCCTGGGCTCCGGCGTCGGCCGAGGCCACCGAGGCCCCGCCTACGAGAAGGGCACCCGAAGCGAGGGCGAGTGCGGCACTCTTGAGGACACGCGACACGACAGATCTCCTTGCCGGCTGTGCGGCGGCGGATTCCGGGGCTCGGCCCCGTGACCCGCCGCGCGGCGGGCCCTGGAGCGGACCCGCAGCCCTCCTTCGGCCCGGCCCCCCGGAGCGGTTTGGTCCCGGCGTGCCGGTTCCCCCGAACGGATGCCCTTTCGCGTGTATGTCGGCCAATCCGCGCGCGGACCGGCTCCGAAGACAGGGTGAGACAGCAAGGACCCGGCGCGCACCGCGACCTCGGCGGACGGGGAACGGGTGCGCCTGCCACGAAGGATCGTTCATGCGATGGATGGACCGGCGAGCACCGCTCGCGGCCCCGGCGTGCCCGCCCGGGCCCGGCCGTACACGGGGGGTGCCCAGGTGAACCCCGAGAAGCTGCACTTCCCCGGACCGGGCCCGGGCAGCGGCCCAGGACCCGGACCCGGCACCGGTCCCGGATCGGCCGCGGCCGAACTCGCCGATCTGATGGCGCGCGTCGCGCAGGGAGACCAGGACGCGTTCTCCGCGCTGTACGACGCCGTGGCCGGAACCGTCTTCGGCATCGCCGTCAAGGTGGTGCGCGACCGCGCACAGTCGGAGGAGGTCGCCCAGGAGGTGATGATCGACGTGTGGCGGCAGGCCGCCCGCTACCGCCCCGACCAGGGGAGCGTCATGGCCTGGGTGGCCACGATCGCCCACCGCCGGGCGGTGGACCGCGTCCGTTCCGCCCAGGCCTCGGCCACCCGCGAGCACGACGTGGGCGTACGCGGTCAGGAACGTCCCTTCGACGAGGTGAGCGAACAGGTGGAGACCCGGCTCGAACGCGATCAGGTCAAACGCTGCCTGCGCCGGCTGACCGACCTCCAGCGTCAGGCCGTCACCCTCGCCTACTACCAGGGGCTGACCTACCGTGAGGTCGCCGAGACCCTTCAGACTCCTCTTCCCACGATCAAGACCCGGATGCGCGACGGATTGATCCGCCTGCGCGACTGCATGGGGGTGACCACGTGAAGCACGACGAAGAACTGCACACCCTCACCGCGGCCTACGTACTGGACGCGCTCGGTCCGGGTGAACAGGAGGCCTTCTCCCGGCACTTGACCCGCTGCGCGCCGTGCTCCGGGGACGTGGCGGAGTTCTCCGCCACGGCCGGCAGGCTGGCCTCCGCAGTGGCGCTCGTGCCCCCGCCGCAGCTGAAGGCTGAGGTCCTCGCCCGCATCGAGACCGTCCGCCAGCTCCCCCCGAGGGTCGGCGTCCGCCGGGCTGCCGGATTCCTGGACCGGCTCCCGCGCAAGGCCGGAGCCTTCGTCGTCGCCGCTTCCCTCGTCGGGGCGGCGCTCTTCGGCGGCGCCGCGCTCCACGAGAGCGGGCAGGCGGACCGGGCCCGGCAGGAGGCCCGGCAGGCCGAGGCGCGCAGCCAGGAGCTGCGGGCCGTGGTGACGGCCCCGGACGCCCGTACCGTCCACGGCCGTACCAGCGGCGGAGCCGCCGCGACGGTGATCACCTCCGCGGCCCGGGACCGGGCGGTGTTCCTCGCCGACCGGCTGCCGGCCCCCGGGGAGGGGCGCACGTACCAGCTCTGGCTCGCCGAAGGCGGCACGATGCGCCCCGCCGGCTTCCTCGCCGGCGACGGGGCGGCCGTGCTGGACGGCGGCCTCGGCAAGGCCACGGCGGTCGGCCTGACGCTGGAGCCCGCCGGGGGATCGGCGCAGCCGACGACCAGCCCCCTGCTCCTGCTGGCCCTCCCGGCGTAGGGCACAGGGCGTACGGTGCACCCGGGCGGGTGGCCTGGAGCGAAGGCTCCGGTCACCCGCCGGCCGTGATCACGGGGCCTCCGAGCAGCCCACTCGGGGGCCGCCGCACCGGGCCCCACCGCGGTCTGGCCCCGGCCGCGGGACGCGTGGATCATGAGGGGGCGCCGGAGCGAAGGGGCCCCGGAGCCCGCCACCGAGCCCAGGGGGTCCATGTGCCGTCCGTCGAGCCGAGTTACGCGTCCGGGGCTTGTGAGGTGCCGCTGCTGGGCGACACCATCGGCGAGAACCTCGACCGCACCGTCCGCAGGTTCCCCGGCCGCGACGCCCTCGTCGACATGGCCTCAGGGCGCCGGTGGACGTACGCGGAGTTCGCCGCCGATGTGGACGACCTCGCGCTGGGCCTGCTGGACCTCGGGATCGCCAAGGGGGACCGGGTCGGCATCTGGGCCCCCAACCGCCCCGAGTGGACGCTGGTGCAGTACGCGACCGCCCGGATCGGCGCGGTCCTCGTCACCGTGAACCCGGCCTACCGCTCCCACGAGCTGGAGTACGTCCTGCGCCAGTCCGGGATCCGGCTGCTCGTCGCGGCGGACCGGTTCAAGAGCTCCGACTACGCGGCCATGATCGAGGAGGTCGGGCCGCGCTGTCCGGCACTGGAGTTCACCGCCCTGCTGGACGGCCCGCTCTGGAACTCCCTCCCGGAACGCGGCCGCCGCGCCGACCGGACCGAACTGCTGCGCGCCCAGGCCGCGCTGAGCCCGGACGACGCCGTGAACATCCAGTACACCTCGGGGACGACCGGCTTCCCCAAGGGGGCGACCCTCTCGCACCACAACATCCTGAACAACGCCTACTTCGTGGGCGAGTCGTGCCGCTACACCGAACAGGACCGGGTCTGCATTCCGGTGCCCTTCTACCACTGCTTCGGCATGGTCATGGGGAACCTGGCCTGTACCAGCCACGGCGCGGCCATGGTCATCCCCGCACCCGCCTTCGACCCCGGAGCCACCCTGGCCGCCGTCGAGGCGGAGGCCTGCACGTCGCTCTACGGGGTCCCCACCATGTTCATCGCCGAGCTGGCCCACCCGGACTTCGAGACCTACGACCTCTCGAGCCTGCGCACGGGCATCATGGCGGGCTCGCCCTGCCCGGTCGAGGTGATGAAGGAGGTCATCGACGGGATGGGCATGCGCGAGGTGTCCATCTGCTACGGCATGACGGAGACCTCGCCGGTCTCCACCCAGACCCGCGTGGGCGACTCGGTGGAGCGTCGCGTCTCCACCGTGGGCCGCGTCGGACCGCACCTGGAGGTCAAGGTCGTCGACCCGGCCACCGGCGTGACCGTCCCGCGAGGCGAACCGGGCGAACTGTGCACCCGGGGCTACTCGGTCATGCTCGGCTACTGGGACCAGCCCGAGCGGACCGCGGAGGCCGTCGACGCGGCCCGCTGGATGCACACCGGAGACCTCGCCGTCATGGACGGGGACGGGTACCTGAGCATCACCGGGCGGATCAAGGACATGGTGATCCGCGGCGGCGAGAACCTGTACCCGCGCGAGATCGAGGAGTTCCTGCACGCCCACCCCGACGTCATGGACGTCCAGGTCATCGGCGTGCCCGACCCCAAGTACGGAGAGGAGCTCATGGCGTGGGTCCGGATGCGCGAGGGCGCCGAGCCGCTGACCGCGGCGGCCGTGCGCGCGTACTGCGCCGGCCGGCTGGCCCACTTCAAGATTCCGCGCTACGTCCACGTCGTGGAGGAGTTCCCCATGACGGTGACCGGCAAGATCCGCAAGGTCGAGATGCGGGAGACCGCGGCCCGGCTGCTGGGCCTCCCCTCCTGAGGAGGGGTCCGCCGCTCGCGGACGGCCGCTCCGGTGCCCCGTACCGCTGTCGCCGTCGCTGTCGTCGCGGTACGGGACTCCGGGCGTGCGCCCGTACCCGGTCAGCGGGCCGTCCCGGCGCCCTTCCCCACGACCGTGTTGCTCGTGACCGTGCCGTCGGCGCCGGCCAGGGTCACCGCGTGCCGGACCCCGTCGGAGCCGAGGACCACGACGCGCCAGGCGCTCCCGCCGCCCTCCTGGGCGACCACGCGCAGGGCCTCGGCCTTGCCGCCGGGCACGGCGGCCTCCGCCTTCTCCAGGGCCTGGGCCGCCGGCAGCGCGGGCAGCGGTACGGGGGACCGGTCGGGCCCGTCCACGACGAACCCCTCCTCGCCGTCGGGCAGCCCCTGCCGTACCAGTCCGTCCGGCGGGAAGACCCCCCGCTCGCCCTTCTGGCCCCGCAGGCCGGGCTTGCCGGGCTCGCCCGGCTTCCCGGGGCGCGCGGGAAGTGGAGCCGTCATCTCGCCGCCCCCCTCCCGCACGACGTCGAACCGGTCCCACATCCGCTCCGCGCGCGTGCGGCGGACGTCGTGATCGTGGTCCGCCACGGCCACCACCGCGCCCCCCGCGCCGGCGGAGGCCACCACCACGAGCCCGAGCGCCACCCAGCGCCCCCGGCCCTCACGGGTGAACCGGGTCAAGCGGGCCATCCGGGCGCCGCGCCCCGCCGCCTTGCCGGCCGGGTCGCCGCCACCCTCGCCGCTGCCCTCGCCGCTGCCCTCGCCGCTGCCCTCGACGGGAACAGTGGCCGGGGGGTACTCGGGCGGCTGCGGACTGGACTGAGTCATCTGGAAGCTCCTCGCGTTCTCCGGGCGACGTGCCCGGCTCGGCCGATCCTGCGAGCAGGATGCTGAAGCCCCGCTGAAGCGAGCTGAAGAACCCTTCAGCAAGCCGGCGGCGCGACCTGAGAACCTTGCCCCATGCGCGTACTGGTGGTCGAGGACGAGCGGCGGCTGGCCGCCGCCCTGCAACGTGGTCTGCGGGCCGAGGGCTTCACTGTGGACACGGCACACGACGGTCCGCAAGGCCTGTGGATGGCCGGGGAGCACGACTACGACGCCATCGTGCTCGACATCATGCTGCCCGGCCTCAACGGCTACCGGGTCTGCGCCCGGCTGCGCGCGGCCGGCTGCGAGTCAGGCATCCTCATGCTCACTGCCAAGGACGGCGAGTACGACGAGGCCGAGGCCCTGGACACCGGCGCCGACGACTTCCTCTCCAAGCCCTTCTCCTACGTGGTCCTCGTCGCCCGGCTGCGGGCCCTGATCCGGCGCACCGGCCGCCGCAGCCCGCAGGTCATGGAGTTCGGAGACCTCCTCGTCGACCCGGCCCGGCAGCGCTGCACGCGCGGCGGCGTCGAAGCCCGGCTGACCGCGCGCGAGTTCGCGGTCCTGGTGCACCTGGCCCGGCGGGCCGGCGAGGTCGTACCCAAACGGGACATCCTCGACCACGTCTGGGACGCCGCCTACGAAGGGGACCTCAACGTCGTCGAGGTCCACGTCAGCGCCCTGCGCCGGAAGATAGACGCGCCCTTCGGCCGGGCCGCGGTGGAGACCGTCCGGGGTGCCGGTTACCGGCTGGCGGCCGACGGTGGCTGAGCCCGACCGGTCCTTTGGCTCCCGCGACGCCGACAACTCCGGCAAGCCCTACGAGCCGTACGACCTCTACGAGTCCCACGAGTCCCACGAGTCCCACAAGTCCCACGAGGGCCGGGACCGCTCCCGCGCGGTGGCCCACCGCCCGCGCGAGCTCGTGCACCGGCTGCGCCGGGCCGCCTCCCGGCTCCGGCCGAGGTCCGTCCGCGCCCAGGCCACCCTCGGCGCGTCCGCCGTGGTGGCGCTGGCCCTCGCAGTTGCCTCCTTCGCCCTGCTCGGGGCGCTGGAGACCAACCTGACCATGAGCGCCCAGGAGGATGCCGAACGGCAGGCCGTCAAGGTGGCCGCGCTGGCGGCCACCGGGCAGCTGGACCTCGTACCGCCTCCGGGCCGCGGGACCGGCTTCTTCCAGGTCGTCGACGCGCGGGGGCGCGTCCTCGCGGCCAGCCCCAACCTCCGCGGCCGCCCCGCCCTCGTCCCCGAACCACCCGTCGCACCCGGCACGGTCCGCGACACCTGGAAGGGCGGCAGGGTCCGCGAGGAACACCGCCAGCGCGTCGTGCAGGTCACCACGGTCACCGAGAAGGGCCTGGTCACCGTCTACGCCGGGACCTCGCTCCGCGACGTCGACACCGCCGACGCGACCATCATGGCGGTCCTGGCCGTCGTGGTCCCGCTGCTCGTCCTGGTCGTGGCCCTGATCACCTGGCGGGTCACCGGCTGGGCCCTGCGCCCCGTCGAGGCGATCCGCGCCGAGATGGCCGAGATCGGCGACCGCGAACTGCACCGCCGGGTGCCCGTCCCGCCCACCCGGGACGAAGTGGCCCGGCTCGCCGTCACCATGAACGCCACCCTGGACCGGCTGGAGGCCGCAGGCATCCGCCAGCGCCGTTTCATCGCGGACGCCTCGCACGAACTGCGCAGCCCCATCACGGTGCTCCGCACCCAGCTGGAGGTCGCGCAGGCCCACCCCGATCCCGAACTGTGGGGCGAACTGGTCAGCGGCGCGCTGGAGGACACCGTACGGCTCCAGGACCTGGCGGCCGACCTGCTCCTGCTGGCCCGCCTCGACACCTCGGAGCCGCCACCGGCCGCCGCCGTCGACCTCACGGAGGTGGTCCGCGAAGCGGCCCGTGCGCGCCGGGGCGCCCGCGTCCCCGTGCACGCCGACATCGCCCCCGGGATCGCGGTCCGCGGCAGCACGATCTGGCTGTCGCGGCTCGTCACCAACCTGCTGGACAACGCCGACCGCCACGCCGAGCAGAACGTCACCCTCGTCCTGCGCATGGACGAGCCCCGTGGCGAGGCCGTACTGGAGGTCACCGACGACGGAGCGGGCATCGCGCCCGCCGACCGCGAGCGGGTCTTCGAACGCTTCACCCGGCTCGACGACGCCCGCGCCCGCGACGAGGGCGGCACCGGCCTGGGCCTGGCCATCGCCCGCGACATCACCCTGCGCCTCGGCGGCACGCTCGCCGTCCGGGACTCCGCGAAGGGGGCCCGCCTGGTCGCCACGCTCCCGCTGGGCCCCTGACGCGGCCCGGGAACCCGACGGCGTCCGCTCAGCACACCGGCCGTCGTCCCGCGTCCCGCGCGGCCTCCTCCTCCGCCGCGACGGGCGCGGGCAGCCCCGGCACCGGCTCGGGCGGGGTCACCAGCAGGCCCGCGCTGCCCGGCGGGTTGAAGAGCGGGGCGGGCTTCACCGTCACCCGGCCCGTGGAGACGGCCTCCAGGGTGCCGAGGGCCGCGACGTACGCCGGGAAGCTGTCCGTGTCCCGCCGGTGGCGGGCCGGCTCCCGGTAATCGCCGAGGGCCGGGTAACCGTCCTGCCCGGTGAGCGTGTACGAGGTGGTCGCCACCCGGTACGAGGCCTCCGGCCGCAGCGGGACACCGTCGACGAACACGTCGCCGGGCGCCACCCGGTCCCCGACGGGCCCCGCCGCGTCGAAGGAGTACCGGACGTTGTCCGACACCGCGAGCGGGGCGTACGTCAGCACGCCGGAGGCGTCCAGCGCCCACTGCTGCTCCAGGGCCTCGTGGAGCCGGCGCCCGCTCACCTCGGCGCTGACCAGGGGGCATCCGTAGCCGACGGCCCGCCAGGCCCGCTCGAAGTTCACCGGGTCGTCCAGGGCGGGACCGGCGAGCAGATCGGTGTTGATCACGCTGCGGCCCACGCGCGGGGCGACCGCGATGAGCGCCAGGTCCGCGCCGGACCGGGCCGGCCGGGGACTGGTGTCGAAGGAGTCGGGCGCCTGACGGGCGGCCCACAGCGCCCAGTCGGCGACGAGATTGCCCATGGTGGACTCCCCGGCCGGGGAGAGACGGCGGCGGAAGGAGGCGCGCTGGCGTCCGATGACTCCCGCCCCGCGCCGCTGCGCGTAGCCGGCCCAGTGGGCGACGACCTCCCCCAGCACCGGATCGGGGTCCACGTCGCGGGTGTTGGGGTGGTTGACGGAGCTGGTGAGCGCGCGGACGACCGTACCGGTGTCCGCGTCGAGCCGCAGGGTGATCTCGCCGATGATCTGGCCGTGGCAGCCGGCCTCGACGAAGGGCCGCGGCCGCCCGTCCGGCCCCGGGAGCATCATGTTGAAGGCGCAGTGCCAATGCCCGGTGACGATCGCGTCGATGTCCGCGGACACGCGCAGCGCCAGCTCGTACGCCGGACCGCTGGGTTCGCTGCCGGAATCGAAGTCGGTGCCCGCCACCGCCCCGTCGTGCATGCTCAGCACGATGGCGCCCACCCCGAGCGCCTTGAGCCGGGCGGCGCAGAGGTCGGCGGCGGCGAGCTGGTCCAGGGTGGTCAGGCCGGGCTGGAAGGAGTTCCCGAACCTCTCGGTGCCGTCGACCGTCAGGTGGATGAACCCGATGGGCAGCCGCCGCCCGCCCGGTGCGTCCACCCACTCGATGTTGTACGGCGGGAGCACCGTCTCCCCGCTCGCCGCGAACACGGCGTTGGCGCTGTAGTAGCGGAAGTCGGCGCCGTGGAAGGGCGCGCCGCTCGAGTCCGGGAAGGTGTTGGTCAGTCCCGCCCCGTCGTAGGGAACCCCCTCCTCCATGTGCCGGCGCAGGAATCCGGGCGTGCGGTCGAACTCGTGGTTCCCGGCGGTCGCGAAGTCCAGACCGAGCCGGTTCAGCGCCTCGATGGTCGGCTCGTCGGCGAGGGTGAAGGCGGGGAACTCCCAGCCGGAGAAGAGGTCGCCCGGCGCGAAGAAGAAGGAGTTGGCCCGGCCTGCCCGCAACCGGGCCAGGTGGGTGGCCATGTAGGCGACCCCGCCCACCGCGTACGTACGGCCGCCCGCGCCGGTGATGAGGGAATCCCGGGCCGGGGGAGCGGACAGGTAGCCGTGCAGGTCGGTGATGTGCAACAGCTGTACGTCCACGTACCCGGCCGCGCTCGCGGCGTCGTGCGCCGCGCCGGTGGCGGCCGCCGTGGTACCGGTGAGCGCCTTGATCCCGACGGCCCCGACGGCCCCGACGGCCCCGACGGCCCCCGCGGCCCGGGCCAGGAACCGGCGCCGCCCGAACTCCTCCATCAGCGCCCCCGATTCCACGGGCGGGCCAACTGGCGCCCGCTCGGCAGCAGTCTGTGCCCGGCTGGTGACCGTCCGTGGCAGGGTGTCCGTCACCGTGGCGAAATTCCGGGAAACTTCACCCGCTCGACGAACGGCCCGCCTCCGGCGGTTGCGAAGCGGCGTAGCGGGCGAGGAAGAGGTCGACTCCCGAGGTGACCACGCGGGTCAGCTCCGCCGGGTCCGTCCCGGTGCCGGGGGCGAAGGTGTGCATCAGCTGCGGGACGCCGGCGGTCGCGGCGACGAGCTGCCGGACGGCGAGCACGGGGTCGGGGAGGTCGAGCCTTCCGCGTCGGGCGAGTTCGGTGCAGGCCTCGATGAGGGGCTTGTCGTACATGTCGTAGGCGAGCCCGCTCCAGAGCCGGCCGAGCTGAGGGAAACGGTCGGTCTCGCCGATCACCAGGCGGCTCAGCGCCATGAAGTCGGGGCGCAGCAGGAGTGCGGCCCGGTCGCCGGTGAAGGCGATCAGGCCGGCGCGCAGATCGGCGGTCTCCGTGAGGGCGGAGCCGTCGGCTTCGAGGCCGGCGCAGGTCTCGCGCAGCAGGCCGCCGACGACGGCGAGGAACAGTCGCTCCTTGGTGGAGAAGTGCTTGTAGACCGTCGCCTTGGAAACCCCGGAACGGCTGGTGATCGCGTCCATGGAGGCACCCGCGTACCCCTCGGCGAGGAACTCCGAGGCGGCCGCGCCGGTGATCGCCCGGCGCTTGCGCCGGACCGCCTCGGAGGAAGCGGGGATGGCGGGGAGGACCGGGATGCCGAATTCGTCGGTGGTGTTCGCCGTCTCGGCTTCCATGGGGGAGTCCTTCGTACCTGCGGGGGGAGGGCCTGGGGGGCCGGCGGGCGTGCGTACCGGGCCAGTGTAGGAACCGAACCGTTCGGTACGTACAGCCTGCCGTGCCGTGCCGTGCCGTGCCGTGCCGCGCCCTTGCCCGGCCGCCGCGAGGGTCAGCCCTGCGCGGCCCTGCCGTTCACCTGGACCGGCTTGCCGCCCGTGCTGGGCATCGTCACGCTCATCTCGACCTCGGCCGAGCCTGCCTTGGAGGCCTCGTCGGAGGCCTTCGTGAGCGTCGCGACCAACGACTCGGCCGCGTCCACCGCCTGCTTGCCCACGGAGGCGCCGGCCGTACAGCCGCTCAGGCCGGCCGTCACGATCACGGCCGCCGCGAGGCTCGCGGTGACTGTCCCTGCCTTCAATCCCACCCCTTGGTCGCTCGCCGCCCCACGTCCCCCGGGCCGGGACCTCATCGTCACACGCTCGCACGATGCCTCGACCGGCAAGCTCGGGAAACTCACGGGCACCCGGCCCAGCAGCCTGTATATCCTGCCCGGCATGCTGCGACTCGAACGCCTGCGGGCCGACCACGAGGATGCCCTGCTGGCCTTCGAGCGGGACAACCGGGCGTACTTCGCCCGCTCCGTACCTGACCGCGGGGACGCGTACTTCGCGGAGTTCGCCGCCCGCCATCGCGCCCTGCTCGAGGAACAGGACACCGGCGCGTGCCGGTTCCACCTCGTGGTGGACACGGCCGGAGAGCTGATCGGACGCGTCAACCTGGTGGACCTCGCGGACGGCACCGCCGACCTCGGCTACCGGATCGGCGAACGGGCGGCGGGCCGCGGCGCGGCCACCGCCGCCGTCCGGGAGGTCTGCCGGCTCGCCGCCACGGAGTACGGGCTCGGCATCCTCACCGCGTCCGCGACCCTGGACAACGCGGCCTCGGCGGCGGTGCTCAGGCGGACCGGATTCACGGTCGTGGGGGAGACCGTCCTGGACGGCGCCCCAGGGCTGACCTACCGGCGGGAGCTGACCGCCGAGGGCTGACCGGACCCGGCCGCACCTCGCCCCACCACAACACTGCGCTTCGCCCCGCCCGGCTCGAACGGGGCGACAGCCCCCGCCCTGGTGCGTACGGGTGACGGTCCGACGGCGATGCGTCACCCCATCGGTGGCCCCGGCGCGCGCGCACGGCGTTGATCACCGAGTGTGTTGATCACCGGCAGCGCGCGCTGCCCGTCGGCCCCCGCACGCTGCCCGTCGGCCCCGCACTGAGGAGTCCCCGGCCCCATGGCTGTCGCCGCCGTCCTCTCCGTCTTATGCGCCGCCCTCATCGCGATGGGCGCCGCGAAACTCGGCCACCACGCGGCACGCAGCCGCAAGGTGCCGGACGTGGGTCCCGTCCAGGACCCGGCCGTCGCGCGCATGGGCGACTACGCGAAGGCAGGCCCGCTGATAGACCTCTGCACCACCGAAGACCGGATGCCGGGGCCCGCCAAGGCCGAGGTGCGCGGCCACTCCGGGAAGTACGCGCACATGGTCATCGACCGCGAGTGGCCCAGGACGTGCGAGGGCGGGACCGGCGAGGAGACCCGGGCCATGGCCCGCGGTCTCTGCCAACTGGCCGCCAAGGTCCCGGCGCAGACCCCGCCGAAGGCCGTCGACGACGCGCGGGACGCGCTCGACCGGCTGCTCGCACAGCGCCGGCTCCGGGTGGCGGACATCGAGGGCGGGCTGCCGCGCTGCGCCGCACGGCGTTCGTGACCGCGCACGGCATCTGAGACACCCCACCTCCCGCTCCTGCTCCTTTCCTCTCCCTCCGCTCCCTCCACGTAAGGGTTCCCCATGTCCCGTCCCGGAGTCGCCCGCGCCCTCGTCGCAGGCAACCTCCCCGGGCTCGGCTCCGGAGCGCCCGCAGCGCCGCCGCGCTGAACCAGGCCGTTCCCCCCTTTCTGTTCGAGTCCGCTGGTCGGGTCCTCCACTCGATTCCCCTCTCCACGCTTCGCGCTTCGCCCCTCTCCGCCTCGCCCCCCACCGCCACTTGGAGCATGTCGATGGCCCTCGACCCGTCGCCGCACCCGGGCTGCCCCCACACCGGATCCGCCGGTGGCCCCGCCCGCGGACCCGCCCGCAGGACCGTGGTCCAAGCGGCGGCCCTCGCCGCCGCCGGAGTCACCGCGGGCCTCGCGCCCACGGCGTGGGCCGCCCAGGCCCCGGCCCGTCCGGCGGCGGGCCCGGCCGCGGAGCCCGCGCGCAGGGACACCGACCCCGCGCCCCTCCCGCTGCGCACCGACCGCGACTCCCAGGGCGACATCCTCGCCGGGTTCCGCAAGGACCACGCCTGCTTCCTCTTCCTCCGCTTCCGCGACGCCGACAAGGCCCGGCACTGGCTGACCGGCCTGCTGCCCTCCCTCTCCACCACCGAGGAAGTGGCCCGCTTCAACCGGGCCTTCAGCAGGGCACGCCGACGCAGCGGCGGCATCGACCCCGATTCCATGGCCACCCTGTGGACCGGGCTGAGCCTGACGCATCCGGGACTGCTCCTGTTCGCGGGCAAGGAGCCCTTCCCCGCGACCCCGGCGGGCTCCAGCGCCGAGGCCTTCACCCAGGGCTGCGCCGCCCGCGCGCAGCAGCTCGGCGACACCGGAACCAGCGCCCCGCAGTCCTGGCTGTTCGGCTCGCAGGAGCCCGGCCGCGTGGTGCACGCGGTCCTCACGCTCGCCGCCGACCAGCCCGAACGCCTCGCCACCGCCGTCGCCGAACACCGCGCGGGCGCGGCCAAGGCCGACGCGACGGTCCTGTTCCGCCAGGACGGGGCCACCCTCCCCGGCGAGCTCCGCGGGCACGAGCACTTCGGCTTCCTCGACTGCATCAGCCAGCCCGGAGTACGGGGCTTCGACGAGCCCGACCCGGCCGACCCCACCGGCGTGCTCGGCAAGCCCGGAACCCGGCTGATCCCCGCCGGCGAGTTCGTCGTCGGCGCCGAGCGCGTGGGCAAGCGCCCCACGGGCCTGCCCGCCTGGGCCACGGGCGGAGCCTTCCAGGTCGTACGCCGGCTCGCGCAGGACGTGCCCGGCTGGTGGACCCAGGTCGCCCTGCGTCTCGCCGACCTCCAGCGCTCCGGCGCCGCGCCCGCCGACGCCGGCCGGGAATGGCTCGGAGCCCGCCTGATGGGCCGCTGGCCCGGCGGGATGCCGGTCTCCCTGTGCCCCGCGGCGGAGCAACTGCCCGTGCCGGGCGAGCACCCCGACGCCAAGCTCGACTACAGCCAGGACCCGCAAGGCTGGCAGATGCCGCTGTTCGCGCACATCCGCAAGGGGAACCCGCGCGGCGGGCTCGTCCTCACCCCGGGCCGTCCCCCCGTGGCCCAGGCGGAGCTCGACGCGCGACGCCTGATGCGGCGCGGAATCCCGTACGGCCCCGTCTACAAGCCCGAACTGGGCGGGGAACACGGTCCGGAGACCTCGCGCGGACTGGTCTTCGTCTGCCACCAGTCCGACCTGGTGGGCCAGTTCGAGCTGGTGATGCGCAAGTGGGTGAACGAACCCGACTTCCCGGCCGGCCGCAACCCGCGCACCGGCTGCGACCCGGTGCTCGGCCCCGACTCGCCCATCGCCTTCGAGACCCCCTCGGCCGACGGCACCGGCAGCCGGGCCAACACCCTCCACTTCGGCCGGTTCGTGCGCACCGAGGGCTCCGTGTACGCCTTCAGCCCCTCCCTGCCCGTCCTGCGGGCCCTGGCCAAGGGAGAACTCGACGAGTCCATCGAGTTCCACACCGGCTCCGTACTCCGCCTCGGCGAAACCCTCGACGCCGGAACGTGTCGGCTGTCCCTGGACAACACCGGCGACCTCGCCCTGCTCGACTCGGAGGGCCGCCGTACGTGGCACAGCGACACCGCGGGCTCCGGACACGACGCCGTCCTCACCCAGGACGGCGAACTGCTCGTGCGCAAGGCCGACGGCGGCCCGGCCTGGTCCAGCGCCACCCCCGGCAACCCCGGCGCGCGCCTGCTGCTGCGCCCCGGTGGAGAGCTGGTGATCCTGGCCGGGGACCGGGTGCTCTGGAAGGCGTCCGCCTCGTAGGGTGGCGGCATGGCGATCACGGCACCAGTGACAGGCGACACCAGACTGATCTACGGCTGCATGGCTCTCGGCGGGAGCTGGGAGCCCGGCCCGTACCAGGCCGAGGACATCGACGCGGCCGAGGCGGTGATCGAGGCCGCCCTCGACAGCGGCATCACGATGTTCGACCACGCCGACATCTACCGGCACGGGAAGGCGGAGGCCGTCTTCGGCGAGGTGCTCGCCCGCACCCCCGGCCTGCGCGAGCGCATCACGCTGCAGACCAAGTGCGGCATCCGGCTCGCCGAAGGCGACCGCCCCGGGATGTACGACCTCCGGGGCGCGAGCATCCTGCGCCGCGTCGAGGAGAGCCTCACACGGCTGCGCACCGACGTCATCGACGTCCTGCTCCTGCACCGGCCCGACCCCCTGGCCGACCCGGCGGACATCGCCGAGGCGCTCACCTCGCTGCACCGCCAGGGCCTCGTAAGGCAGTTCGGCGTGTCCAACATGAACGCCGCACAATGCGCCGCCCTGCAACGCCACCTCGATGTCCCGCTCGTCGCCAACCAGCTGGAGATGAGCCTGCGGCGGCGGGACTGGCTGGAGGACGGGGTCCTCGTGAACACCCCGGCCGCGGCCGCCGTCGGCTTCCCGGCCGGCACCGTCGAGTACTGCACGGCCAACGGAGTCCGCCTCCAGGCCTACGGGGCGCTGGCCCAAGGCCGCTTCACCGGGCTGGAGGCGAGCGTCGGGGAGCGCATGACCGCCGAGCAACTGCGCGCCCTGGCCAAGGCCAAGGACACGACACCGGAGACGATCCTGCTGTGGTGGCTGCAACGCCACCCGGCCCGGATCGCCCCCGTCATCGGCACCGGCCGCCCCGAGCGCATCCGGGCATGCCGCGACGCCGCCCTGCGCGCCCCGGACCTCGGCCACGAGGAGTGGTACTCCCTGTGGCTCACGGCCCGGGGCGGGCCGCTTCCCTAGTGCTGTGGCCGGGAAGGTTTGCCGGGTCGCGGCGTCCGGTGCGGTGCATCGCAAGGCGGAGGATCGCGGCTCGTACTGGACGTACTTCCGTGGTCCGACAACGCGGCGAGGTGCCGTGCCGGGCGCCGTGACCCGGTGAACCTTCCCGGTCACAGCACTAGCCTCCCGGCTCCCGCCTCCCGCCTCCCGCTTCCCGGAGACGGCCTAGCCGGGCGAGCCGACCGCGCACACCAGGATCGGGGTGGCCCGGCGCGGGTCGAGGGCGTTGCGCACCAGGTGCCAGACGTTGAGGTCGTAGGCCTCGCCGATGTGGCCCACCGGGTCGAAGGGGCAGAAGTCCTGCACGTACTGGTTCTTGACCCCCGGCTCGCGGACGAACGCCGTCTCGGTCGGGGTCACCAGCTCGTCGTAGCGCGACGTGATGATGGTGTACGCGATGCCGGGCTGGGCCACCGGGCCGTCGTTCAGCGCCAGGATCGCGGGACCGCCGGGCACCTCGTCGGCGAGCACCGGGATGCCGATGGTGGTCACGATCTTCTCCATGGCCGCCCGGCCGATCAGCTTGTCGCCCAGGTCCAGCAGCCCGGCGGCGTTCGTGCCGTGGGTCGGGGGAGCGATGGCCACGACCGCCTTGATATGGGGCTGGATGCCCTGCATCTTCGCGAGGTAGAGGGCCTGGAGCCCGCCCTCGGAGTGGCCGACGACCGACACCTTCGCGGCGCCGGTCGCGCCGCGCACCTTCTCCACGTACTCCTTGATCTCCAGGTTGGAGACGGCCACCGGCTTGAGGCCTCCCACGAGCGGGAAGCCGTCGTAGGCGCCGTAGGTCAGGGCGAAGGTGCAGTAGCCGCGGGCGGCGAGGTCCAGTTGGAGGAAGTTGAGGTCCTCGTACCAGGTGGCGAAGGTGCCGTGGAGCAGCACCACGGGCTCGGGGTGCGCGGCGCTCGGCCGGCAGGAGAAGTCGTTGACCCCGCCGCCCGTGACGCCCTCGGTGGCGGCGTGCGCCGGGAAGGCGGCGCCGAGCATGAGGGCCAGCGGGAGAGCGGCTCTGGCGAGCAGGGTGCGGGTGCGCGACGCACGGGTACGGGGGGCCATACGACATCTCCTGACGGGGGGTCGTGCACTGGTCGGACTGCACAGAATGCTCCGGCGTGCGGCCGGTGTCCCCTGGCGGTACGCGCAGAATGCTTCCTCCCGCGTTTGTGCACGGTGACAATGCCGGGATGGACGACGCGGGCGGTACGGCAGGCGGTACGGCGGGCGGCAGCGCGGGCGGGGCGGCGGGCGGGGGGTTCGCGTCCGCGCCGGAGCTCGCCGCCGCGCTGCTGCCCCGGATACCGGAGATGGCGGCCGAGACCGTCGCCCGGCTGACCGCCGACATCCCCGCCTACCGGCTGCTGCCCGACAGCGTCCTCGGCGGAGACCTCGTCGCGAACACCGAAGCCGTGCTGAAGCTGTTCTTCACCACCGTCGCCGAAGGACGGGCGCCCACCGAAGCCGAACTGGCCGCTCCCGTCGCCTGGGGCGCCGAGCGGGCCCGGGACGGGGTCCCCCTGGAGGCGGTGCTACGGGTCTACCCGCTCGGCGCCCGCCGGGCCTGGGAGCTCGCCGCGGCCGGACCCGACCCCGTCGCTGACCCGTACGCCCTGGTCACGGGACTGCTGGCGTTCCTCGGGGAGGTCATGCCCAAGGTCGCCGAGGCCTACCTGCGCGAACAGGCCGACCTCGACTGGGAGCAGCGCGAACACGGCCGCAACCTCGCCGGGGTCCTGCTCGCCGGCCGCCCGGCCCGGCGCGCGGCCGAACGGTACGGACGCACCCTCGCGGAGCGGTACGAGGTGGTCGTACTGCGCCTCCCCGAGGCACCCGGCGGCGCGACGCACCGCATCCTGCGCGCCCTGCGTTCCGAACTGGACGGCAACCCGGAGGTGTTGGCCACCTTCAAGGGCGAGGGCGGTGTCCTCCTGGTCCCGCTCGCCCCGGACGGGACGGACGCGCCGGACGGCGCGACCCGGCGGCTGCTCGCCCGCCTCGACGCGGCGGCCGAACTGCGGTGCACGGTGGCGGCCGCCGTCGCCGAGGACCACGCATCGATCCCCCGGGCCCAGGCGGAGGCCTCCGAAGTGCTCTCCCTGGCCGAGGACTTGGGGCGCCCGCCGGGTCTCTACCGACTGGCCGACCTCGCCGTCGAGTACCAGCTCGTGCAGCCCGGCCCCGCCCGCGACGCCCTGGCCCGGGTCCTGGCACCCCTCGACGACCAGCCCCATCTGCTCACCACACTGCGGGAGTTCATCGCGGCCGGCTACCGGCGCGCCGAGGCCGCCGAAGCCCTCACCGTCCACCGCAACACCCTGACCTACCGCCTGGGCCGCATCCGGCTGCTCACCGGCCACGACGCCACCGACCCCACCGGCGCCCGCCACCTCGCGGCCGCTCTCACGGCGTACGGCGCGGCCCGCCGCACCGGCCCCTGAGGCGCGCCGGCGCCCTGGTGGGCCGGCGCGCCGGTTCCTCAGAGCACCGGCGGCCGGCCCGCGGCCGTCAGCCGCATCACCGTGCGCCAGCGCATGGGGCGCCGTACCTGGTCGTGCCGGGACGCCCACCCTTCGCGCAGGCCCTGGAGCGAGTCCCGCAGTCCGCCGCCCCGCAGTCCGCGCAGGGCCGTGACGGCCGTCCAGATGCCGAGGTAGGCCGGCATAAGGGGCGCGGGAAGGTTGCGGTAGGCGAGCCAGACGCGGTTGCGGGCGGCCAGCCGGTGGAAGAGCGCGTGCCGGGTGGGGCTGGTGACCGGGTGGTGCATCCGGACCTCCGCCGCGTACCAGCCGGTGCCGCCCTGCTCCCAGAGCCGGTGGCGGGCACGGACCGGATGCTATCGGAGCCGCCGCGCCCGCCCCGGCAGGGAAGCCGCTGGCCGGCTCAGGTGAGGGGGAGGAGCCGGGACGGCCCGTGCGCCGACGCGGGCGCGGAGGCGGGCGAGGCGAGCGGGGAGTCGGAGTCGACGCCCAGCGCGCTGCCGGCCAGCCAGGCGTCCCAGCTGAGGTTCCAGTCCCCGAACCCGTTGGCGAACGGGGCCATCGGCTCACCGCCGCTGTTCACCACCGACACCACGTCCCCCTCGCGCACCGTGTCGAAGAACCAGGCCGCGTCGGCCGTGCTCATGCCCGTGCAGCCGTGACTGACGTTCTCCTCGCCCTGCGCATCGACCGACCAGGGCGCGGCGTGCACGTACTCGCCGCTCCACGTCACCCGGGTCGCGTAGAAGACGGGCAGGTCGTAGAACTCGCTCGTACCGCGCTTGATGCCCACGCTGTCCCCGCGCATCCGCACCTTGCGCTCCTTGCCGAGTACGACCTTGATGCCGCTGCGCGTCAGGAATCCCGCTTTGCCGGTGGTCACCGGGATGGTCCGGACGGTCCTGCCGTTGCGCCGTACGGTCATCTCGTGCGCGGCGGCGTCGGTGAGCGCCTCGATCCGGTCCCCGATGGCGAACCGCAGGGGCTCCGAGGAGCCGCCGTACTGCCGTTCCCCGACTTCGACCCCGTCGAGACCGCTCACCACGTGCACCACGGCGTGGGCGGGCCAGTAGGTGCGGGGCCGGTAGTGCAGGGTCGATTCGTCGACCCAGTGCCAGGCCCCCTCGACCGCCGGCTCCGAGGTGACCTGCAGGGCCCGCTCCAGGCGGGCCCGTGCGGCCGGGTCGGTGGCGGGGACGGGGTGGCTCAGGGATGCCGTCACGATCTGCCCCGCCCCGTACGTGCCGGGCCGGGGCCCGAACTCGGCGGTGAGCCGGTCCTCCTGCGCCGCGGGCGCGGTCCGGAACGCCATGGTCACGCCGACCGGGGTACCCGCCGCGTCCTGGGCGCCGACCCGGACGGTGTAGGTCTCTCCCGCCCGCAGCGGCTCGGTGTTGGCCCAGTGGTGCCCCCGGGCACCCAGGGCGCCGCCCACGTGGCGGCCGCGACCGTCGTGGACGGTGACATAGGTGAGGAGCCCCGGTCCCGCGAGGGCGATCTCCAGGGGGCCCGCCGCGTCGGTGGGCAGGACGACCGTGTGCGCCGCCGCCCGGGACGCCCCGGCGTCGCGGGAGGAGGGATCGCGCACCACGGAACCGGCTCCGCTGGAGGTGGCCCGGACCACTTGCCGCTCCAGCCCGCTGCACAGCCCGGCCCGGAAGGCGTCCATCGCGCACCGCCGGCCCCCGCCGTCCAGCACCCGGCCGACCAGCAGCTCGACGGAGCCGGCGTGTTCGGCGCCGGCCTGCCCTCCGTCACCGGGCCGCGACGCCGACTGCGGCGCTGCGGCGACGACGAAGACCACTCCGGCCACCGCCCCGGCCACGCTCCACGTCCTGCTCCGTCGCCGGAGTCCTCCACGGTGTGTCGATGACAGCATGCGCGCCACGCAGCCCTCCCAGATCGCCTTCGGCCGGATGGCAGCATCAAAACGATTTCCGGGCAGCCTGATGATCATGCACTCGGCCCGTGGGGCCGAATGGGCACCGAAGAGGGCTCGTACGGAGTAGGGGAAGGGTGCTTCAGGCCGTGACGTCGGCGCCGGTCGTGACGTTGGCGACCGTCGTGACGTTGGCGAAGAACGCGGCGAGGTTCGCGACCGTCCGCTGGATCTTCTCCTCCAGGGTGAGCGACTCGTGGAGCCGTGCGCCCGGGCCCGCGTCCTTCTTGCCCCGTACGTAGAGCGAACAGGCGAGGTCGCCGCAGATGTAGGCGCCCACCGAGTTGCCCTGCTGCCCGGCCTTGCCCGCCTTCGGCGCGACCATCAGGGAGACGCCCCCGGTGTGGGTGGTCAGGCAAAGCGAGCACATGCTGCGCCGCGCCTGGGAGGGGGCGGCGGCGGAGGTGCGCAGCGCGAGGGCGACCGTGCGGCCGTCCAGCTGGGTGGCGAGGTAGGCGCGCTCGGGGGCCTTGGGGTCCCACCAGCCGAGGAAGTCCAGGTCCTCCCAGGGCCGTTCGGCCAGATCGCGGGGTACGGACAGGCGCTTGGCTTCGCCCTTGGTGCAGTTCACGAAGGCGGCACGGATCTCTTGCTCGGTCAACGGCTTCATGAGTGGCAGGCTAATTTGCCTAAAGGTTTTAGGCAAATACATAATGGCTATCGCCAGCTAGGAGGCACATGATGGTTCGAGCAGGACTGACCGCGGAGCGGCTGACCAGGGCCGGCGCGGAGCTCGCCGACGAGGTCGGTTTCGAGCAGGTGACCGTCTCGGCGCTCGCCCGGCGCTTCGACGTCAAGGTCGCGAGCCTCTACTCGCACCTGAAGAACTCTCAGGACCTCAAGACCCGGATCGCCCTGTTTGCGCTGGAGGAACTGGCCGACCGGGTCGCGGCGGCCCTCGCCGGGCGGGCCGGCAAGGACGCCCTCGCCGCCTTCGCGGACGCCTACCGGGACTACGCCCGGCAGCACCCCGGCCGCTACGACGCCGCCCGGCTCCGGCTCGACCCCGAGACGGCGGCCGCCAGTGCGGGCGTCCGGCACGCCCAGATGACACGGGCGATCCTGCGCGGCTACGACCTGACGGAACCGGACCAGACGCACGCGGTCCGGATGCTCGGCAGCGTCTTCCACGGCTACGTCAGCCTGGAGCTGGGCGGCGGCTTCAGTCACACCGCCGTGGATCCGCAGGAGTCCTGGAACTGGATCGTGGACTCGCTCGACGCGATGCTGCGTAAGCCCGTAAGCCCGTAAGCCCGTAAGCCCGTAAGCCCGTAAGCCCGCACCCCGTCCCGTAACCCCGATCATCACGAGGCTGAGGCGATGACCACCGACCACGACTGGATCACCACGCCCGTCACCGAGAGCCTCCTGCGCGGCGCCCTCGACACGGAGCGCACCGCGCACGGCCTGCTGCCCCACCGGCTGCCCGCCCGGGCCCGCCTGCAGATCCCCGACGAACAACTGGCCACGGCCGAGGTCCGCCCGTCCGGCGTGCGCCTGGTCTTCCGTACCCGGGCCACCGTCATCGAGCTGGACGCCCTGCCCACCAAGAGGGCCTACCGCGGCTTCCCGACCTCGCCGGACGGCGCGTACGACCTCGTGATCGACGGCGTGCTCACGGCCCGGGCCACCGTGCCCGGGGGCAGGGTCCGCACCCTCGACCTGGCCACCCAGGCCGTCGAACTCGAAGAAGGGCCGCCCGGCACCGCCCGCTTCGCGGACCTGCCCGCGCGGGACAAGGACGTCGAGATCTGGCTCCCGCACACCGAGATCACCGAACTGATCGCCCTGCGCACCGACGCCCCGGTCACGCCGGCGCCGGAGAGCGGGCGCAGGGTGTGGCTGCACCACGGCAGCTCCATCAGCCACGGCTCGAACGCGGCTCGTCCGACCGGCACCTGGCCGGCGCTGGCCGCGGCGCAGGGGGCGGTGGACCTGGTCAACATGGGATTCTCCGGCAGCGCCCTGCTGGACCCCTTCACCGCCCGCGCGATGCGCGACACCCCCGCCGACCTGATCAGCGTCAAGATCGGCATCAACATCGTCAACCTGGACCTGATGCGGCTGCGCGCCTTCGCCCCCGCGGTCCACGGCTTCCTCGACACCCTCCGCGAGGGCCATCCGACCACGCCGCTCCTGGTCGTGTCGCCCCTCCTGTGCCCGATCCAGGAGGACACCCCCGGGCCCCTCACCATCGACTTCAGCACCGGGACCGAGCGGTTCAAGGCCCTGGGCGACCCCGCCGAACGGGTCGCCGGGCGCCTGACGCTCACCATCGTCCGCGATGCGCTGGCCGGGATCGTCGCGCAGCGGGCTGCCGCGGACCCGCACCTGCACTACCTCGACGGCCGCGACCTCTACGGCGCCACGGACCACGCCGAGCTGCCGCTGCCGGACGACCTGCACCCCGATCCCGCGGGCCACGTGCGCATCGCCGAGAACTTCGCCCGCCACGCCTTCGCCGCCGGGGGCCCCTTCGCGGCCACGACCGGCTGAACCAGCTGCCGCTCCCGGCGGGGCGGCCCTCTCCGGGCGCCCCGCCGAACTCGCCGCCGACGCGGCCCCGCGCCACAATGACGGCACGCCCGTCCGGTGCCCAGCCGCTTCTCCGGCCCGGCATTTTGCATGAACATGCATCGTGGCGCATACTCATCCCATGTCAAAGGTCCTCACCTCCCTGCCCACCGGCGAGCGCGTCGGTATCGCCTTCTCCGGCGGCCTCGACACCTCCGTCGCCGTCGCCTGGATGCGCGACAAGGGTGCCGTCCCCTGCACCTACACCGCCGACATCGGCCAGTACGACGAGCCCGACATCGCGTCGGTGCCCACGCGCGCCACGGCGTACGGCGCCGAGATCGCGCGTCTGGTCGACTGCCGTGCGGCGCTCGTGGAGGAGGGCCTGGCGGCTCTCGCCTGCGGCGCGTTCCACATCCGCTCCGGCGGCCGCGCCTACTTCAACACGACGCCTCTGGGCCGCGCCGTGACCGGCACCCTGCTGGTCCGCGCGATGCTCGAGGACAACGTGCAGATCTGGGGCGACGGGTCGACCTTCAAGGGCAATGACATCGAGCGGTTCTACCGCTACGGCCTGCTCGCCAACCCGCACCTGCGCATCTACAAGCCGTGGCTCGACGCCGACTTCGTCACCGAGCTCGGTGGCCGCAAGGAGATGTCGGAGTGGCTGCTCGCCCACGAGCTGCCCTACCGCGACAGCACCGAGAAGGCCTACTCCACCGACGCCAACATCTGGGGCGCCACCCACGAGGCGAAGACCCTGGAGCACCTGGACACCGGTGTCGAGACCGTGGACCCGATCATGGGCGTCCGGTTCTGGGACCCCTCGGTCGAGATCGCCACCGAGGACGTGGCCATCGGCTTCGAGCAGGGCCGCCCGGTCACGATCAACGGCAAGGAGTTCGCCTCCGCCGTCGACCTGGTCATGGAGGCCAACGCCATCGGCGGCCGCCACGGCCTGGGCATGTCGGACCAGATCGAGAACCGCATCATCGAGGCGAAGAGCCGCGGCATCTACGAGGCTCCGGGCCTGGCCCTGCTGCACGCCGCGTACGAGCGCCTCGTCAACGCGATCCACAACGAGGACACCGTCGCCCAGTACCACAACGAGGGCCGGCGCCTCGGCCGCCTCATGTACGAGGGCCGCTGGCTGGACCCGCAGGCGCTGATGATCCGCGAGTCCCTGCAGCGCTGGGTGGGTACGGCGATCACCGGCGAGGTGACGCTGCGACTGCGGCGCGGCGAGGACTACTCGATCCTGAACACCACGGGCCCGGCGTTCAGCTACCACCCGGACAAGCTCTCGATGGAGCGCACCGAGGACTCGGCGTTCGGCCCGGTGGACCGCATCGGCCAGCTCACCATGCGCAACCTCGACATCGCCGACTCGCGCGCGAAGCTGGAGCAGTACGCCGGCCTCGGCATCGTCGGCACGACCCACCCCGCCCTGATCGGCGCCGTCGAGGCGCCGGGCACCGGCCTGATCGGCGCCATGCCCGAGGGCGGCGCCGAGGCCATCGCCTCCCGCGGCGAGGTCTCCGGCGACGACGAGCTGCTGGACCGCGCCGCGATGGAGTTCGGCACCGACTAGTCGCCACCGGCGGCAGGACGTGAAGCGGGGGAGGGGGGGGGCTTGTGGGGTGGGGGGGGGGGGAGGGCGCGGATCTTCAAAAAGGAGGGGAAGGAAGAGGAGAGGGAAAAGGGGAAAAAAAAGGAGGGGGGGGGAAGGGGGGGGGGGAGGGGATGTTTCTTTTTTTTTTCCTTGCCCCCTCCCCTCCCCCCCGCTCCCCTTGGTGGGGCGACGGCGCCCCCGCGGACCCGGCGCACCTCCGAGCGTCACCTCTGCGAGCGCCTCGGCGTCAGCCGGGTCACGCTCCGCAAGGCGCTGCACGCGCTACAGGAGGAGGACCGGGTCGGGTCGGCGGAACGGGCGGGGGGGGACGTGCCCGCCGGGACCCCGGCCGGCCGCGCCCCCGCCTTCGCGCCCACCCCTGAGCCGATCGGCGGGCTCCGGGAGTACAAACACATCATCTACCCCCCCGGGGGAGGGGGGGGGGAGGGGGGGGGGGGGGGGGGGGGGGGGGGGGGGGGGGGGGGGGGGGGCGCCACCTCCCCCCCCGGGACCCCGGCCGGACGCGCCCCGGCCTTCGAGCACACCTCGGAGCTGATCGGCGGGCTCAGGGAGTACAACCGCGTCGTCTACCGCGCCGACCGATACCGCTTCCACACTGTCCTGGCAGTCTCTCCCGGACGGGGCTGAGCGCCGGTCAGGCCGCCGGCGAGCGCCGTACGTGCAGGTGGCCGTCGAGCGGGAAGGCGGGCGGCGCGGCCGGCAGGATTCCTTCGAACCCGTAGCGGGCCTTCTCCGCGACCCGGCAGGACGCCGGATTGTCCACCTGGTGGAGGAGTTCGAGCCGTTCCAGGCCCTGGGCCCGGAGGGCGTCGAGGGACCAGGCGGTGACGGCCTCCAGAGCGCGGGGGGCGACGCTCCGTCCACGGGCCGAGGCCGAAGTCCAGTACCCGACCTCGGCGGAGGCCTTGCCGGGGGAGAGCTCCTTCACCACCACGCTGCCCACCAACCGCTCCTGCCGCACTCCGGGCGCGGCCTCCAGCACGGCGAAGCCGAGCCGCTCACCCGCCGCCCACCCCTGCTCCTGCTCCCGCACCCACCGCAGCCCCTCCTCCTCGGTCTCCAGCCAAGAACCCCAACGGCGCAGCACGGGGTCCCGGTGGATCTCGACGAGCGCGGCAACGTCCGCCGCCCGCCAGGGACGAAGGGCGAGGGCGGGAGCGGTGGCCGTCGGGGCGGCGGTGAGCGTGATGTGAGGCGGCACGGTCGGATCCTAAGGGGCTCTGGACGAGTGCCGGTTGGCGCCCGGAGTGGGGACCTTGGTCCCTTGCGAGGGGTCAAGCCGGCCGTAGCTTGGAGGAAAGGGATCTCTGATCAGCCGAGGAAGAGGCGAGAGCGATGACCGAGGTGCACTGGGAGGTCGGCTCCTACCGGATGACGGTGTCGCTGCCGGAGACGGACGCGCCGTGGGCGGTCGAGGGCACGAAGGGGTTGAGGGGCATCCGCCCCATGTTCGAGGGGCGGGGACCCGAGCCCCGGCCGCTCCCCGAAGTCGAGGGCGCGATCAACCCCCTGCTGCTGGGCGCGCTCGGCAAGGGATTCTGACGCCGTCCTGGCAGGATCGCGGCATGGAACGCGTACTGGGAATCGGTGGATATTTCGTGCGGGCCGCGGACCCGGCGGCCTTGGGTGCGTGGTACCGGGACTGCCTGGGGCTGGACTCGGACGAGCACGGCCTGTGGCACCAGGGAGCCGGACCGACGGTGTTCGCACCCTTCGAGTCAGGGACCGACTACTTCGGTTCCCCCGCCCAGCAGACCATGCTCAACTTCCGGGTCCGCGACCTGGACGCGATGCTCGCGCAGCTGCGCGCCAAGGGCGCGGACGTGGCACCGGAGATCCAGGACATGGACGGCGTCGGCCGGTTCGGCTGGGTCACGGATCCCGAGGGCAACCGGATCGAGCTCTGGCAGCCCGCCTGATCGGGTCTTCGGGTCTTCGGGCAGAAGACCGTGGTCGGGCGGACTGCGGGGGCCTCGTGGCGGGGTGCGCGCGTCTCAGGCGGTGGACGTGGCCGCCGGCTCGCTGGCAGCCGCTACCCGAGCCGCGTCCGGCGCGGGCACAGGAGCAGGCGCGGCGGCCCGCGCGGGTGTCGGAGCCGGGGGCGGCTGGGTGGCGTACACGGCCTCCGGGGGGAGGTGGCGTTCCAGGCGGGTCAGGGCGAGTGCGGCGCCGAGCGCGGCGACGGTCAGGAAGGCCCAGGGCAGGCGGCCGTCGAGGGCGAGCAGGCCCGTGAAGAGGGACGGGGCCAGCGCGGAGGCCAGGGAGTAGGACAGCTGGTAGGTGGCGAGGTAGCGACCGCGTACGGCCTCGGGCGCTGCCGAGACGGACAGGGCGCCGCCCGAGGGGCTGTGGACCAGCTCGCCGACCGTGTAGACCACCACGATGACCAGCAGCGCGACCAGCGTCGCGGTCCGTCCGGGCCGGACCGTGCCGAGCACGATCTGCCCCACGAAGGCAGCGGCGAAGAGCAGCGCCCCGAAGGCCGCGGAGCGGGTGCGGCGGGCTCCGGAGCGGCGGACCCGGCTCGCGATCAGGACGCCGATCCCCGCGCAGAGGGCGGTGTTGACGGTGAAGGCGGCACCGGTGAGGGAGTCGGGTCCGTGCAGCCAGGTGGTGATGTAGAGCGGGAAGAGGACGGACAGGGCCGAGTACCCGAGCGCGGTCAGGAAGTTGGCGGCGGTCAGGCCCAGGAAGGGCCGGTCGGCGAGCACCATCCGGTAGCCCGCGGGCGGACGCTTGGCCGAGCCGGGCGGGGCGCCCGTGCCGGGCCCGCCGTTCGCGTGGTCCCGTACCGGCTTGACGCGGGTGACGAGCAGTCCGGCGAGCGCGAAGGCGATCGCGTTGCCCCAGGCGGTGTAGGTGAACCCGTCCGTGCCCCACAGGGCCAGTACCCCCGAGACGATCAGGGCGCCGGCGCCCATGCCCGCGTTCTGCAGGGCGCGGATGGAGGCCTGGAGCCGGTCGCGGGCGCCGCCCCGGGCCACTTCGCCGATGAGGGACTGCTGGACGATGGGGAAGGACCGGTCGGCGAGGGCCGTGACCAGCGCGACGACGGCGAAGGCGGGCAGCGATCCGGCGAACGGATAGAGGGCGAAGCCGAGTGCCCGGACCCCGTAGAGCAGCAGGTTGACCTTCCTGGCCCCGAACCGGTCGACGGCCGAGCCGGCGAGCGGCATGACCGCGAGGCCGGTCAGGCCGGTCACCGTCAGCACGATGCCGACGAGGGCGAAGGAGAGGCCCGTGACGTGGTGGAAGAAGACGAGCGAGAACGGGATGTACATCCCGATCCCGATCGCGCTGACTCCCACACCGAGGAGCAGCGAGCGCTCGCCCGCAACCCGTTCCTCACGCATGCCTTTGACCACGTCGAACTCTCCCCCGAAATAGATTGACGGGAAGTAGCTTAGCGCTAAGTGACTTACCGTCAAGGAGTATTCTCGCGGTCGCGGTCGCAGGCGGAAGGCGGAAGGCGGAAGGCGGAAGGCGGAAGGCGGAAGGCGGAAGGCGGAGGCCTACTGTCCGCCCTCCGCGCGGCCCTCCCCGCCGAGGTTCCATGCCTCGATGTCGCGGTAGTGGATCGGCCCCGGGCCGCGGCCGATGTTGCTGCCGACCAGGTGCAGACGCTCGGTCCGCCAGCGGCGGCCCGTGAACCCGGCGAGTCCGGCGGCGGTCTCCACGGCCGAGGTGGCGTCGTTCCGGCGGGCCCGAGCCAGTGTCAGATGGGGGCGCAGCGGCCGGTCTTCGAAGGGGATTCCGCACTCCTTGACCACGTCGCGCACGTCGGCGGCGAGCCGGTGCAGCCCGTCGAGGTCCCCGTCGATCCCGCTCCAGAGCACCCGCTCGGCGAAGTGGCCGCCCCCGCGCAGGGTCAGGCGTACGGGACTGTGCGCCGCCGCGAGCTCCGCGAGCGGCGGCCGCAGGGGCGGGACGGCCTCGACCGGCAGCTCACCGAGGAACGCCAGGGTGATGTGCCAGTCCTCGATGCGGTTCCACCGCATGTGGGGGTACCCGGCGTAGGCGGGCCCCAGCTCGCGCGCGAGTTCCTCCTTCGCGTCGTCGGGCGGGGCGAGGGCGATGAACACGCGAACGGTCGCGGGCCGGGTCTGTTCGGTCTCGTTCATCGTGATCAGGTGTAGTCCGCCGTGTTGTGCACGTCGCCGAACCGGGGAAAGATCCGCTCCACGGTGAACTCGTGCTCGTCCGCGGTGAATCCGGACATGGCGTCGGCGACGAACTCCAGCTCGTAGCCGTGGTCGCTCGCGGACCGCGCCGTGGACTCGACCCCCATCGTGGTGACCAGACCGCCGAGCACCAGCGTGTCCACGCCCAGGTCGCGCAACCGGTCGTCCAGGCCGGTGCCGTGGAAGGCTCCCACGGTGTTCTTGACGATCAGGACGTCACCCGGCCGCTCCAGCCCGTCGGCGAAGCCGCTGCCCGGCGGCTGCTCCGCAACCCCCGGCCGGTCCACTCGGACGAGCACCACCGGGCGGCCCTTCGCCCTGAAGGCCTCGGCCAGCCGGAGGCAGCGGGCCAGCACCTCCGCACCGGAGTGAGGGGCGACCGGCAGGTCGATGATGCGGGGCATCAGGTCGATGAGGATCAGCGCGGAGGTCACGGGAACGATCATAGGACAGGGGCGTACGGGCGCCGGGGGCCTGACTCCGGGCCCTACGGCGTGCTCGTGAACGAGCGGCGGTAGGAGCGGGGCGGAACTCCCCTGCGCCGCACGAACTGTTCGCGCAGGACCGCCGCGCTGCCGTAGCCGACCCGGCGGGCGATCTCCTCGACGGGCAGGTCCGTGCTCTCCAGGAGCTCCTCGGCGCTGCTCAGCCGCAGGTTCCGCAGCCAGGCGTGCGGGGTCGTGCCGGTCGCGGCGGTGAAGCGGCGGGCGAAGGAGCGCTTGCTCATCACGGCGCGGCGGGCCAGCTCCGTGACGGGGAGCGGCTCGTGGAGGTGGTCGCGGGCCCAGGCGAGCACCTCGGAGAGCCGCTCGTCCCGGCAGTCCTCGGGGAGGGGCGCCGCGAGGTACTGGGCCTGCCCGCCGTCGCGGTGCGAGGGCAGCACCATGTCCCGGGCGACGGCGTTGGCCATCGCGGCCCCGTGTTCCCGCCTCAGCAGGTGCAGGCAGAGGTCGAAGCCGGCGGCGGCCCCCGCGCCCGTGACGATCCTGCCCTCGTCGATGTACAGGGCGTCCGGTTCGACGGCCACGTCCGGATGCCGGTGGGCCAGCAGTTCGGCGAACCGCCAGTGCGTGGTGGCCCGCAGTCCGTCGAGCAGCCCGGCCTCGGCGAGCGCGAAGGTGCCGACGCAGTGGGCCGCGAGCAGGGCGCCGCCCCCGTGCGCGGCCGCCAGCGCGTCGAGTACCGCCGGACCGGGCGGTGTACGGAAACCGGCTCCCGGCAGGGCGATCACCAGATCGGCGGCCGCCAGCCGGTCGAGCCCGTGCTCGATCGCGAGCGGCACGCCGAAGTCGGTGGGGACCGGCCCGGGCCGCTCGGCGCACAGGGTGAAGTCGAAGCCGGGGACCCCCTGCCCGTGCGGACCGAAGACCTCGGTGACGATCCCGACGGCGAGCATGCCGACACCGGGCGGGACGTACGCGGCGACGGTCTTGAAAGGGGGCACGGGGGCAGTCTGCCACCGCCGCGGGCACCTTGGCACGAATCCTGCGATCACTGGCAGGTGTGCCACTCGTACGTTCCCCGTCGCCGCGGAAGGATTACAGCCATGACGAACACGACGAAGAACCACACGACGAAGAACCACACGGCGAACACCAACACGGCGAAGCACGACACGGTCACCGCGCAGGACCTCCGCATCGACGCCCCGATCGGCCGCAGCGCCGTCTACAAGGTCCTGACCACCGGCTACGTAGGCTCCACGGGCCCCGGCGTCGCCGCCACCGTCTCCTACGTGTCCGACGCCGGCCGGCACTTCATCTTCGACCCGGGCATGGTGGCGAGCCACGCGGACATCCTCGGCCCGCTCGCGGAACTGGGTCTGGGCCCCGATGACATCACCGACGTGGTGCTCAGCCACCACCACCCGGACAACACCATGAACGTGGGCCTGTTCGGCCGGGCCCGGGTGCACGACCACAAGGTGGAGTACCAGGGCGACCAGTGGACGAACCGGGACGCCGAGGGCTACGAACTCACCCCCTCCCTGCGCCTGATCCGTACGCCGGGACACAGTCACGAGGACATCACCCTGCTCGCCGGCACGGACTCGGGCGTGGTGGCCTTCGCAGGCGACCTGTGGTGGCACGCGCAGGGTCCCGCCGACGACCCGGTCGCCCCGGACCGCGAGGTACTGCGCGCCTCCCGGCTGCGGGTGATCGCCGCCGCGGACCTGATCGTGCCCGGCCACGGAGGCCCGTTCGCCGCCGACGGCCCCGTGCCGGTCTAACCGCCCGCCGGGCAATCCCTCCCGGATCGCGCCGGTGGATGCGGTTTTGCGTCAACTCTCCGCTCATTTAGGTGAGTTGCTGACACCCTGACCTATCTTCCATGGGGCATACCGGTTCGCCCCAGGAGGTCAGATTGCAGTCCAGGCGCTTCCTCGCCTTACCCCGCGCGCTACGCCGGTCCAGGCTGCTCATAGCCTTCGGCCTCGGCGCGCTGCTGATCGGCTTCACGCCGTGGCTCGGGGTCGCGAGCCCCACGCCCACTCCCGGGCCGGCCGGCGAGCAGGCGGCGCAGCAGTCGCCGCACCACGGCGTCGCGCCGGCGAACGCCATGGAGCCGACGGCCCCGGTCCTCGACCGGACCGGATGGACGGCCGCGGCGAGCGACGAGGAGACGGCCGGCGAGAACGGCCGGGCGGCCCATGTGATCGACGGCGACACCGGCACCCTCTGGCACAGCAAGTGGTCGGGCACCGCGGCCCCCTTGCCGCACAGCATCACCATCGACATGCACCGTACGGCGGTCGTCTCGGCGCTCGTGTACACCCCCCGCACCAACGGGGCCAACGGGCGCGTCGGCGAGTACACCCTCAGTGTCAGCGCGGACGGAGCGAGCTGGCCGGCCCCGGTCGCCAGTGGCACGCTCGCGGACGACGGCAGCGCCAAAACACTCGGATTCGCCCCGCAGGGGGCCCGGTTCGTGCGGCTGACGGCGCTCACCGAGGCCGGCGGCCGCGGCCCGTGGACGTCCGCCGCCGAGATCAACCTGCTGGGCGACCCCGGCACCCCGGAGGCCACCGTGGACCTCGCCCGGACCGGATGGACGGCCTCGGCGAGCGACGAGGAGACGCTCCGCGAGAACGGCCGCGCGGCGGGCGTCCTCGACGGTGACACCAACACCCTCTGGCACAGCAGGTGGTCGGGCACCGCGGCGCCCCTGCCGCACAGCATCACCATCGACATGCACCGCACGGCCGCGGTCTCCGCACTCGTCTACCACCCCCGCACGAACGGCCCCAACGGCCGGGCGGGCGCCTACACCGTCACCACCAGCACCGACGGATCCGCCTTCGGCGCACCCGTGGCCGCGGGCACCTGGCGCGACGACGACACCGTCAAGACCGCCACCTTCACCCGCAGCACGAACGCCCGGTTCGTGCGGCTCACCGTGACCACCGAGGCCGGCGCCCGCGGCCCGTGGACCTCCGCCGCCGAGATCCGCCTGAGCGGGCCGGCGAGCCCCGCCGTGCACGGATCCTGGGGCCGGATCACCGGATTCCCCCTGGTCCCCGTGGCCACGGCCGTACTGCCCGGCGACAAACTGCTGGCCTGGTCCGCGTACGCGGTGGACCGCTTCGGCGGCAGCAACGGCTACACCCAGACCGCGATCCTCGACCTGAAGACGGGCAAGGTCACCCAGCGCCGCATCGACAACACCGGGCACGACATGTTCTGCCCCGGCATAGCCATGCTGGCCGACGGCCGCGTGCTGGTCACCGGGGGCAGCAACGCGGAGAAGGCCAGCATCTACGACCCCGCCACCGACGGCTGGTCCGCCGCCGGCAACATGAACATCCCCCGCGGCTACCAGTCCATGACGCTGCTCTCCACCGGCGAGGCCTTCGTCCTGGGCGGATCCTGGAGCGGCCCCGCGGGGGACAAGGCCGGTGAGGCCTGGTCGCCGCAGACCGGCACCTGGCGCGGACTCCCGGGCGTCCCCGCCCTCCAGGCGTCCACGGCCGACCCGGCCGGACCCTACCGCGCCGACAACCACATGTGGCTGCACGCCACTTCGGGCGGCAAGGTGCTGCAACTGGGCCCGAGCAAGCAGATGAACTGGATCTCGACCACCGGTACGGGCAGCATCACCCCGGCCGGCACCCGGGCCGACAGCGCCGACGCCATGACGGGCAACGCCGTGGCCTACGACATCGGCAAGCTCCTCACCCTCGGCGGTTCGCCCGCCTACCAGGACACCCCCGCCACGCGCCGCGCCTACACGGTGAGCATCGCGGGCAGCCAGGTGGAGACCGCCCGTACCGGGGACATGGAGTACGCCAGGGCCTTCGCCAACAGCGTGGTCCTGCCCGACGGCAAGGTGATCGTCTTCGGCGGACAGAGCCACCCGGTGCCGTTCAGCGACGCCACCTCGGTCCTGACCCCCGAACTGTGGGACCCCTCGACGGGCGTGTTCACCCCGCTCGCCACCATGGCCGTCCCGCGCAACTACCACAGCGTGGCCAACCTGTTGCCGGACGGACGGGTCTTCTCCGGCGGCGGGGGCCTGTGCGGTGACTGCGCCACCAACCACGCCGACGGGGCGGTCTTCACACCGCCGTACCTCCTCAACCCGGACGGATCGCCGAAGCCGCGTCCCGAGATCACGGGAAGCGTTCCCGCCAGGACGGCCCCCGGCACCTCGCTGACCCTCTCCACCTCCACCCCGGCGGCGTCCTTCGTCCTGATGCGGGCCGCGGCCGCGACCCACTCCACCGACAACGACCAACGACGGGTCCCCCTGACCTCCACGGCCACGGGAACAGGCACCTACACGGTGTCCGTACCCGCCGACCCGGGCGTGGTCCTGCCGGGGACCTACATGCTCTTCGCCCTCGACGCCCAGGGAGTACCGAGCACGGCCCGGTTCCTCACCATCTCCTGACCCGCGTACGGTGTCCCGCCGGCCGGAGCCCCACCGCTCCGGCCGGCCGGACCCGGCCCAGGTCTCAGCTCAGCGGTACTTCCTGCTTCGGCCGTGGCGTGCGGTCGCGCCGGGGGAGCAGGAGCGGGGTCGCCATGGCCAGGACGCCGGCCGTCGCGAGGGCGGTGCGGGGGTCGGTGAAGGCGGCCAGCAGACCCCACAGGGCGGTCAGCGCGGCGATGGAGGCCTTGCTCGTGACCGACCACGCGGACAGGACGCGGGCCACCCGGTCCGGCGGGGTCAGGGTGAGCCGGCGGGTGGCGAACACCGGGTTGAACACGCCCATGCAGGTGATCAGCCCGAACTCGACGGCCATCACCAGGACGAGCCCGCCGGTCCCTGAGTGGACGAAGGCCAGCCAGGGCAGCCAGCACGCCCGCAGCACGCCGGCGGTGATCATGACCCGGTGCTGCCCGAACCGCTCGACCAGCCGTGGTGCCAGCCGGGAGCCGAGCAGGCCGCCGGCGCAGGGCACGGCGAAGGCGAGTCCGTACTGCCAGGGCGTGAACCCGAGCGGGCCGAGCATGAGGACGGCGAGCAGCGGCGCGGTCGCCATGACCAGGCCGTTGACCAGGATCGTGTTGGCGAAGAGCGGGCGCAGCTCGGGGTCGGCCAGGATGTACCGCCAGCCTTCGAAGAGGTCGCCGAAGCGCAGCCGCGCCGGGGCTCCGGCAGGCGGTGCGGGGCGTGGCTCCCGGCCGCCGATCGCGCGGATCCCCACCGCCGAGAGCAGGTAGCTCACCGCGTTGCCCACGACCGTCATCACCGGCCCGAACACGGTGATCGCCACCCCGCCGAGCGGGGGCCCGAGCATGGTGGCGGTCCATGTGGTGGACTCGAACCGGCCGTTCGCGACGAGCAGGTCCTCCGGCCGGACGATCGCCTTCAGACAAGCGCCGCCGGCCGCCGTGAAGGCGATGTCCGCCGCGCCGACGACGACCGAGACGGCCAGGAGCTGGGTGACCCCGAGCCGGCCGAGCGCGAAGGCCGCGGGCACGCTCATCAGCGCCGCGAACCGGATCAGGTCCATCGCGATCATCACCGGCCGCTTGCGGCGGAATTCGATCCACGGCCCGAGCGGCAGCGCCACCACCGCGGCGACCGCCGGCCCGGCGGCCGCCAGCGCCGACACCTCGGCCGGCCCGGCGTGCAGGACGAAGATCGCGATCAGGGCGAAGGCGTCGAAGGCGAGCCAGGTGCCGAGGGTGCTGACCGCGTACGCCGCCCAGAGCCACCGGAACTGCCGCCCCAGCGACCGCCTGGTCCTCGTGATCGACGTGATCCGCATGATCGCCGCAGCCCCCGCTCTCTCCCGCACACGATGGCGCGAACAAGCGTACGAATCTACTCGTGTCGGCCGGAGCAATCAAAGCGAGCGGCACACCGCCGGGTCAAACCACGCCCCGGGCACCGCTCCGGCCCGGCACCCGCGCGGTGCGGGGCCGGGCCGGAGCGTCGTACGGGCGGCTCAGGGAGCGAGGAGGTAGGCGTTCGTGATCGTCTCCCGCACCGTGTTGCCCGCCTTGTCCCTGAGGTCCACCTGGAACGACACGGCCTTGGCCGACGCCGGGTGCTTCACGGTCACCGACCGCGCGCCCTTCGGGTCCTTCGCCACCGCGAGGAGGCTCCAGGTCTTGCCCCCGTTGTAGGAGACACGCACCGTCAGCGTGGCGACCTGGCCGTTCGCGGCGACCGCCCCGCCCAGCAGCAGCGGCACCTTCAGCGCACCGCCCGCCGGCGCCGTCCCGCTCAGGCTCAGCTTCGGTGCGAGCCGCACCGTGGACAGCGGCAGCGCCACACGCTCGTCCGCGCCCGCCGGGCGGGCCGAGGTGAACGTCCAGCTCGCCCGCACCTTCGTGCTGGTGGCGGTGTCCTTGGCGGACCGGGTCGCCTCCTTGGTCAAGCGGTACACGGCGGAGCCGACCGGGACCTTCGCGCTGATCCAGCCGCCCGGGTCGGACTCCGCGAGGACCCGGCCGCCGGACTCCAGCCGGGTGAAGCCCCCGGTGAAGGCGGACGAACCCTCGTGACCTCCGCCGTCGTTGAACAGCCCGACATTGGCGTCCAGGTAGTCGCCGGTACGCCAGCCGCCCTGCTCCTCCCCGGCCTCGAGGTCGGGTCCGACCACGCCGGTGTTGAAGTTCAGCGTGTAGCGCTTGCCCGGCAGGTAGGACGCCTGGTTCTGCGCGTAGATGATGCGGCCCTCGCCCCGGGAGTCGACCTGCGTGGCGACCCAGTCCCAGCGCACCCCGGTGGCGCTGACGTACTGCGTGCTCGCCAGCGGCAGGCTCTGCTCGGACGGGTCCGTGATGCCGGAGGTGTAGCCGTCGGCGCCGGTCGGCGTCGCGTGGATCAGGCCCTTGGCGCCGGTGACCGAAGCGCCGAAGCCGAGCTTGACCTCGGCGACGTCCGCCCGGGTGAGCTTGCGGTCGAGCCCGTCGAACCAGGTGCCCTTGCGGTTGAAGGCCAGCCGGTAGTCGACGTTCTTGCCCGCAGCCCCCGGCGTCTTCCACAGGCCGTTGTACTGCGCGCTCAGGGTGGTCCCCTTCGGGCCCAGGTGCTGGGTGAGGATCCGGGTGGCGCCGTCGGTGGCCCACATGTCACCCACCATCGCGGCCTCGTCGTAGAACCCGGCGTACGCGCTCACCAGCTTGGCCGACGGATCCGGCGGGGTGACGGCGAACGGCTTGGCCTTGCGGGAGTCGAAGGTGACCGTGCTCTTCCCGGTGACCTTCAGCACCGGCTGGACGAAGAAGCCCAGGGTGGAATCCGGGCCCCAGACGACGCCCTCCAGCAGGTAGTCGCCCTTGGGCAGCCGCTGGACGACGGTGCCGCTCGGGTCGTACGGGACCTCGAAGCGGGCGTCCATGCCCTCGCCGAGCTTCGTCACCGTGGTGTAGTACGTCGACGGGTTCGCACCGTTGACGTCCAGGTGCTTCAGTGTGATGTCGTAGGACTCCACCTCGCGGTCGACCACGAGACCGGTGCGCACGTGCTGCCCGCCCCCCGAGGCCAGCACGGTGCCGCCGAAGGCCCCGTCGACGCTGCCCTTGCGGGTGTCCGCGGTGACGGTGGTCTTCGCGGTGCCCCCGGCGGGGACGGTCAGCTGGGCATCCTTGACGGTGAACATCCCGGCCGGGGCCGGGCGGCCGGACTGGTCGGTGCCGGACGTGCTCAGCTTGAGCGTGACGGGCTTGGTGCCGTGGTTGCGGTAGGTGAGGGTCTTGGTGACCGGCTTGTCGTCGGCGTGCGGCCAGGAGTGCGTGCCGAAGGCGAGTGAGCCGGGCACGGAGGTGACGACGGCCTTGACGGCCCGTGCCAGGTCGACGCGGCCCGCGCCCTGCTGGTAGGAGTTGAGCGTGGGGTTGGGCTTGGCCGAGCCGGTCAGCAGTGCTTTGATCCGGGCCGGGCTCCAGTTCGGGTGCTGCTGGCGGACGAGGGCCGCGGCGCCCGCGACGTGCGGGGTGGCCATGGAGGTGCCCGACATGCCGACGTAGCCGTCCGCGGGCCCGGTGTCCGGGCTCTGCGTGGTGTGGGCGGCGGTGATGTCCACGCCCGGGGCGGTGATGTCCGGCTTGGCCGCTCCGTCGGCGCTCGGACCGCGGCTGGAGAACTCCGCGAGCTGGTCCTGCTTGTCCACCGCGCCGACCGTGAGCGCCGCGGGGGCGCTGCCGGGGGTGCGCAGGGTGCCGGCCTTGGGGCCCTCGTTCCCCGCGGCCACGACGAACAGCGCCTTCCCGGAGAGCTGGGCGACCGCCTCTTCCATGGGGTCGACGCCCGGCTCGTCGGGGGAGCCCAGGCTCATGTTGACCACGGTCGCACCCTGGTCCACGGCCCACTGCATGCCGCTGATGATGCCGGAGGAGTCGCCGTAGCCGTCGTCGCCCAGGACCTTGGCGTCCAGGAGCTGTACGCCGGGCGCCACCCCCTTGTACAGGCCGCCCGATCGCGCACCCGTTCCGGCGATGGTGGAGGCCACGTGGGTGCCGTGCCCGTACCGATCCGCGGAGTCGGGCGAGCTGCTGAAGTTCCGCTGCGCCGTCTCGACGCCCTTGAGGTCGGGGTGGGTCTCGTCGACCCCCGTGTCCAGGACGGCCACCTTGACCCCCTTGCCGGTGTAGCCCGCCTGGTACATGGCGGGCGCGCCTATCTGGGCCACGCTCTTGTCCAGACTGGCGCTCACCTTGGCGTCCAGCCACAGGTGGGCCACGGGCGACACCGGGGCGCCCGCCACGCGGGCGCCCGTCCGGCCGGTGACCGCCGCCCACAGGGCCGCGGCGTCGGCCTTCGGCGCGTTGAACGCCTCGCCCGCCACCGCGGGCAGCGGGCGGCGGTCGCGCGCGACCCCGGCGAGCGTGTCGCCCGCGGCACCGAAGGTCTGCGCCCCGGAGGCGTCCCGCCGGTAGCCGGCGATCAGCGGCAGCGCACTGCGGTGCGCGTCGTTGTACCCGTCCTCGACCAGCCGGGCCACGTCGAACAGCCGCCGGTCCAGGACCCCGTCGGCGATCAGGCGCAGCGCGTCCTGCGGGACGGCGTACGTGTGCGCGCCCTCGCGCCGCACCGAGAAGGCCGTCCCCTCACGGCCCGCGCCCCGGATGAGCCGCTCGACGCTGCCGTCGCCCTTGACGACGACCCGGTCGCCGGTGATCAGGGTCACCGTCGCCGACGGTTTCGCGTCCGCCTTCGGCCTGCCCTTCGCCGAAGCCCCCGTACCGTCCGGCGCCGGCTGGGCGCCGGCCGCAGCGGTCCCCGCGATCAGTGCCCCGGTCACCGCCGCGGCGAGCACCGCCGTCCTGGCTTTCCTTGCGAATCCCACCCGTGTTCCCCCGTGTTCGTGTGCATGCCGTTCGTGTCGGCTACCACGCGACCCGGGTCCGTCCGGTTCTCTGCCTGCTCTGGTAAATCCGGACAACGGCCAGGTGGTTGGCCGAATCGGGTATCACCAGGCGGCGGGGAGCTCCCGCAACCCGTAGACGATGGTGTCCCGTTGGAACACGAGCTGCTCCTCCGGTACGGCCGGCCGCAGGCCGGGCAGCTTGCACAGCACGGCCTCCAGCATGATCTGGAGCTCGACGCGCGCCAGGGTGTGGCCCAGACACTGGTGCGGACCGTGGCCGAAGGCCACGTGCCGGCGTGCGTCCCGGGTCACGTCCAGCTCCGCGGGGCAGGAGGCCTCGCCGTCCAGGGTGTCCCCGGCCCGGATCGCCGCTCCGCCGACCGTGACGTCCTCGGTGGCGGCGCGGCCCAGGCCGAGGTGGATGATCGTGAGGTAGCGCAGCAGTTCCTCCACCGCCCCTGGAATCAGGGCCGGTTCGGCCCGCAGCCGGGCGGCCTGCCCGGGCCGGCGCAGCAGGGCCAGGACACTGAGCGCCGCCATGTTGGTGGTGCTCTCGTGGCCGGTGATCAGGAGCATGAAGCCGAGCGAGGCCGTTTCCCGCGCGGTCAGGTCGGGCCGGACGGCGAGCCGGCTGAGGATGTCGTCCCCGGGATCGCGACGCTTGCGTTCGGCCGGCCCGGCCAGGTAGCCCATCAGCTCGCGGTGGGCCTCGGCGGCCCGTCCGGGGTCCGTGGTGTTGTCGAGCAGGGTCCGGCTGAGCGACTGGAACAGCGCGTGGTCCTCGTACGGGACCCCCAGCATCAGGCAGATGACCAGCGAAGGGACGGGCAGCGCGAAGTCCGCGACGAGGTCGGCGGTCCTGCGGCCGTCGGCGGTCATCGCCCGGGCGGCGGCCTCGACCACGTCCACGATGGCCGGTCGCAGTTCCTGGACCCGGCGGGTCAGGAAGTCCTTGGCGACCATCCTGCGCAGCCGGGAGTGCTCCGGGTCTTCCATCCGGATGAAACTCGGCTGAGCGGTGGCCAGTTGACGTTGGTCGGGGGACAGGAAGGGGAAGCCGGGGGTGCGTGCGTCGGCGCTGAAGCGGGCGTCGGCCAGTACCGCCCTGACCTCCTGGTGGCCCGTAACGAGCCAGCAGGGGGTGCCGTCGGGCAGTTCGGCACGGACCGGTGCCGCGGCGGCGGCCTGCGTGTAGCCGGGCGGCGGGTCGTAGGGGCAGGAGCCGTAAGGGGCGGGGAGGGTGAGCGACCTCGGGGCCGGGCTTCCGGTGGCGGCGTCGGCGGAGGCGGGGGCGGTCGCGGAGGCGTCGGTCGGCGTGGTGGTGACGGTCATGGTGGCGGATCTCGTCCGGAGGGGGTTCGGCCGCCGTCGGGCGGGGTGTGGAGGGCGCCGAGCGTCGCGCACATGGTGGCGCACTGCCCGGGGAGGATCAGCAGTTCGATCAGTTGGTCGGGGCGCAGTCCGCCCGCCAGCCGGTCCCACAGCTGCTGAGGCACCGGCTCGCCTGCCGCGAGCGCGTCGGAAGCCTCCAGCAGGGCCAGGTCTTCGGCGGACCAAGGGTGTTCGGCAAGGGGCGACGCCGTCGCCGCGACCTCCCGGGAGTCCAGCCCGGCGTCGGCGGCGACCGCGCTGTGACGGCCGAACACGAAGGACCCGTCGCGCCGGTGCGCAGGACGACCAGCTCCCGCTGACGACTCGTCAAGGTCCCTTCGTGGGTCAGGACCCGGGCGAGGGAGAGCCAGGCGTGTGCAAGGCCGGGATGGTGGGCGAGGGTACCGAAGAGGTTCACCCGCCCCGGGCCGTCCTTGGCGGATCCGGCCGGCAGCCCGCGCAGTGCGGGAGTCCACTGCTCGGGCGGCAGCGGGGTGATGCGTACGGGGCGCTCGGGCGGTTCGGTGGTCATCGGGCTCACCACCTGCAGACGACGACGCCGGCGCTGGCGCCGCTCGCGAACCCGAACATGCCCACCAGGTCGCCCGGGTGGAGCCGGTCCGAGTTCGGAGCGGTGGCCGGTTGCAGCGGGATGGTGTTGGTCGCGACGTTGCCGTGCGCGGGGAAGGTGGACAGGATTTGCGAAGGGTCCACGCCCACCCAGCCGCACGCCACCCGGGTGAAGGGCACGGACGGCTGGTGCACGCAGACGAGGTCGAAGTCCTTGACGTCCACCCCGAGTTCGCGCACCGCCCCGCGCACCTTGGCCGGCATGCCGTCGAAGGAGGTGACGAGCCGGGCCGAATCGATCTCCAGGCGGCCCATCCTGCGGTGGTTCGCGTACGGATTGGGCAGTGTCGCGGCCTCTCAGCCCCAGGAGTTGGCGAAGAACCGGCTCCCCAGGATCCCGGGCCGCGTGCTCGCGGCGACCAGAACCGCCGAGCCCATGTCGCCGGTGCTCAGGCTCGGCAGCGCGCCCAGCACCTCGTCCGGGTGCGTGACGCTCCAGCGGCTCTCCCGGGTGCTGACCTCGGCACTGGTGATCAGCACCCGCCGGTACTGTCCGGTCCGCACGAAGGCATCGGCCACCTCCAGTGCGTTCAGTACGCCGTTGCAGGCGTTCTTCAGATCGAACACCGGTCAGTCCAGGCCGAGTTTGGCCGCCATCACATGGGCGGTGGCAGGTTCCTCCATAACGGCGAGGATGCCGGCGTAGAGCAGCAGGTCCACCTTCCGGGCGGGGGTGCCGCTCTCCTCCAGCAGACTGCGGGCGGCGCGCACCGCCAGGTCGGAGGGCTGCTCATCGAAGGGGGCCACCGTGCGCTGGTTCAGCCCGTACACGTGCTGGAGCACGCCCCGGGACATCGGGATGCCCGGGCTGCCGGCCCGGAAGCGGTCCTCGACCGCGGAGACGCACTGGCGCTCCTGCGGGTACGTGGACGGTGGCGTGGGCGACGGCACTGTGAACGGCCAAGGGTACGAAGCCTCTGCTGGTGGGGAGGACGGGGGCGGTCAGGGCGCGGTCAGGAGGAGCACCACGTTGTGCCCGCCGAAGCCGAAGGAGTGGCTGACGGCGGCGCCGACCCGCTGCTCACGCACCGTGCCGGTCACGCAGTCGATGTCGTAGGAAGAGCCGGAGCCGGGGCCGGAGCCGGGCGCCGCGAGGTTGGCGATCGGCGCCACCCGGGAGTCCCGGATGGTGAGGGCGGTGAGCGCGGCCTCCACGGCGCCGGCTGCGCCGAGGCTGTGGCCGAGCACCCCCTTGGGGGCGGTCACGCTGGGGCCGTGCGGCAGGACACGGGCGATGAGTTCCGCCTCGGTGCGGTCGTTGAGCGGGGTGGAGGTTCCGTGGGCGTTGACGTGGTCGACGTCGGCCGGGGACAGCCCGGCCTCGGCGAGCGCCGCCCGCAGGGCCGCCTCGGCGTACTCCCCGCCGGGGGACGGCGCCGTCGGATGGTGGGCGTCCGAGGTGAGGCCGGCTCCGGCCAGGTGCGCGTACCCGCGCCGCCCGCGAGCCGCCGCGTCCGCAGGCCGCTCCAGTACGAGCACTGCGGCCCCCTCCGCGATGACGAAGCCATCCCGGTCCACGGCGAACGGCCTGGAGGCCAGGGCAGGCTGGCCCACCCGCCCGGACAGGGCGCCCATCCGGGCGAACCCGGTGGTGACCACCGGGGTCACCGCAGCCTCCGCGCCGCCGGCGATCGCGATGTCGCAGGCACCGGAGAGCAGCAGGTCACGGGCGATGGCCTGGGCGGTCGCCCCGGAGGCACAGGCCGTCTCGGTGGCCAGGGAGGGCCCGTGGGCGCCGAGGTCCGCCGACACCTCGCCCGCGGCCATGTTGGGGATGAGCATCGGGATGAGGGAGGGCGAGACCAGGTCGGGTCCGCCCTGGTGGTGGCGCAGGGTCTGGGTCTCGAGGTGGGGAGCCCCGGCCAGCCCCGAGCCGATCACCACCGCCACGCGCGTCCCGTCCCAGGAGGCGGGGTCGAGTCCAGCGTCGGCCACGGCCTCACGGGCCGCCAGGACCGCGAGCTGCGTGAAACGGCCCATCCGCCAGGCCTTGCCGCCGCCGATGCGCCCCTGCTCGGGGGTCATGGCGGGGATCCGGCAGGAGAAGTCGACCGGGCAGCCCTTGAGTTCGGGATCGGTGTCCGCCGTCGAACGGCCCCGGAGCACCCCGGCCCAGGTGTCCTCGCGGCCGATCCCGGCCGGGGTGATGAGCCCCAGGCCGGTGACGGCGACGGCGCGGGGGCGCGGCGAGGCCGTCACAGGGCGTCCTGCTCGGTCCGCTTGGAGTGGAGTACGGCCACGAGCTCGCCGATGGTGGTGCGCCTGGCGGCCTCGTGCTCCTCGACCTTGACGCCGAGCTCCTCCTGGAGGGCGAGGGCCAGTTCGGCGAGGGCGAGCGAGTCGAGGTCGAGGCTCTCCAGGGTGGCGTCGGGCAGGACGCTCTCGGGAGAGACCTCGAACTTCTCGGTGAGCACAGTGGTGAGGATGGTCTGGAGCGGGGGCATGGCGGGGTGTCCTTCCGGGACGGGCGGTGATCGGTGAGCAGTCACGGGGAAAGGGGCCGCCGGGCAGCAACCAGCCGGGGGCGCAGCCGGGGCCGGGTCGGAGGCGCTGCTTCAGGGGATCGGCGACCAGGGAGCGAAGGCCGCTTCGGCGCGGGTGGCGCGCGGGGTGAGAGAGGGGCCGGGGAGCCCGGTGAGAGGGAGGAGCCGGTGAGCCCGGGGTGAGGGGAGGGGCCGGGGAGCCCGAGGTGAAGGGAGGAGCCGGTGAGCCCGGGGTGAGGGGAGGGGCCGGCGAGCCCGGGACGAAGTGCGGGCCTCAGGGGGCCGGTTCGATGCCGGGCACCGCGCGCTCGAACCGCGGCCAGAGCACGGCGGCCGACCCCCAGGTGAGCCCGGCCCCGAAGGTGGTGAGCAACACCTTCTCCCCGGCGTGCAGTTCGCCGCGCGAGGCGGCATCGGCCAGGGCGAGCGGGATGGACGCGGCGCCGGTGTTGCCGACCCGCTCGATGTTGGTCACCCGGCGCGGTCCGGGTACGGGCAGGCGCTCCCCGACGGCCTTCACGATGCGGGCGTTGGCCTGGTGGGCGCAGAACCGGTCCACGTCCTCGGGCGACCAGCCCGCGTGCTTCAGTACGGTCTGCGAGGACTGGGTCATCCGGGTCACCGCGTGCTGGAACACCTCGCGCCCCTGCATGCGGAAGTGCCGGTCGCCGGGGCCGTAGGCGTCCGGGGCCGACCGCTCCCTGGCCCCGCCGCCGCGCACCTCGATCAGCTCGTCGCCCGAGCCGTCGCTGCCGAGGTCGAAGGCGAGGATGCTGCCCGGTTCCCCGGAGCGGCCCCGGCGCAGGACGACGGCGCCCGCGCCGTCGCCGAAGACGATGCCGGCCGAGTGGTCCTCGGGGTCCAGGAGGGTCGAGTACAGGTCGGCCGCGACGAGCAGGACCCGGTCCGCGCAGCCGGACAGCAGGGCGCTGGCGGCGGTGGCGAGCCCGTAGAGGAAGCCGCTGCAGGCGGCGTTGACGTCCCAGGCGGCCGCACCGCCCAGGCCCAGACGGGTGGCCAGCTGCGGGGCCATGGCCGGCATGGGCCGGTCCGGGGTGGAGGTGGCCACGAGCACGGTGTCCACCGGAGCGCCGCCCGCCACGGCCAGGGCGCGGCGCCCGGCTTCGAGGGCGAGCTCACCGGTGGACACGCCGGGGTCGGCCCGGCGCCGTTCGCGGATCCCGGTGCGGCGGTGCACCCAGGCGTCGTCGATGCCCCATGCCGAGGGGAGTCCGGCGTTGGCGACCACCCGGGGCGGGACGTATCCGGCGATGCCCTCCAGCACCGCCGCGGGCGGGGCGGAACGGGTGGCCGTGGTCGTCAACTGGTCTTCTGGGCAAGGCAGGAGGGAAGTCACGCACGTCTCTCAGGAGGGATCTCGGGGGAGCGGCACGACTGTAGGGCGCGTCAAGATCACGGCGGGCGCGGAGGCGCAGGGGAACGGATGTGCTGAACGCCTGGTTCGGCATCATCGCCGCAGCTCAGGGGAGTGAAGGAAGAAACGTTACGGCCAATGGGCCATCGGGGGATCGCCCGAAAGGTTGAACCAAATGCGGCTGACCAGGCCTCCTGCTGACGTCGGGGTGCAGCCGCCGCCGGGACCATCAACCGCTTCTGCGGGCCGAGGGCAACGGTGTGGAAGGGGTACCGCTGTTGAACGTGTTGCACACGCACCTCTCCCGGGCCTCTCCGTGGCGTGCGAAAGCGAGAAGAGGCCGGGAGGGGGGCGGGCGTGAAAGGGGCAGAAAGGAGAGTGACGAGACAGGGGAGAGGGGGTGCCGGGGCAGGCAGGGGCGCCCGTCAGTCGACCTGGAGCTCGCCCATCCGGCTCCAGCCGGTCGCGCCCTCGATGGTGGTGCTGACGATCTCCGGCGTCCGGGTGACCAGGGGGCGCATGGTCTCGAGGGCCGCGCGGAAGTGCCCGGAGGTGACGTGCGCCTCCGCGGCATCGTCCTGGAACGCCTCGACCAGGACGTAGGTGTCCGGCTCCTCCAGGCTGCGCGACCACTCGAACCACAGGTTGCCCGGCTCGGCGCGCGTGGCCAGCGTGAACTCCGAGACCAGCTCGGGCCACTGGTCGACGTACTCGGGCTTGACGGGGAATTTGACCACAATGAAGATCATTCGAGCATTGTAGGCGCGGCCGGGCCCGCCGAGCTTGGAGCGCCCTCAGGTCTGCTCGGGGGCCGCATCCGAAGGCGAAGCCGCTCCCGTTTCCGCTCCCGTTTCCGCTCCCGTCCCTGTTTCCGCCCCCGGCACCGGTGCGGGGAAGGCGACGGCGGTGAGTGTCGCCGCGAAGTCCTCCTTGCGCATCCGCTGGTCGACGTAGAGCAGGGAAATGACCAGTTGCGGGAAGCTGAACTGGAACAGCGAGCTGACGACACCGCCGAGCAGCATGACGGCCCCGTAGACGAGGAACCCGAAGACCAGCGTGCCGGGGTCCGGTGACGGCTCGTCCGGCCCCGGCAGCGTCGGGAAGATCGCGAACATGCCGACGAAGCCGAACGGCATCTGGATGGCGTACCCGATGGCCATGGCCACGAGCTGCCCGAGCAGTGAAACGCCGAACACCCTCCACCAGCCGTCGCGGATCAGTCGCGAGGAGCGCCGCAGGGACGCGACCGGGCCGAGTCCTTCGCACACCGCCGCGGCGGGCGCCAGGCTGAACCGGGTCACGAGCCAGACCGAGAAGGGCACGCACAGGAGCGAGCCCAGGAGGAGCAGGCCGATGGCGGCTGGCGGGCCGGAGCCGTCCGGGTCAGTGGTCATGATGATCAGCGGGATGCAGATCGCGTACAGCAGGAGCGCCGGCCCGCCCGCGATCAGCGCCGTGAGCAGTACGGCGGCGAGTACCGAGGGCAGCCGTGACCAACTGCGGCGCCACATCGCGCCGAAGGACGTGGGGAGGCCGAGCACCGCCTTCTGGATCAGCGCGGGACACAGGGCGCTGAACATCGCGGCGGCCACCGTCATCACGACGAGCAGGACCACGCCCGCCGGTACGAAGGACAGGAAGAGGGCCGCCACGTCCGAGCCCTCGGGGTCCTGTCCCGGCGGGAGATCGAAGACGGCGGAGAACCGGTCGTGCAGGGCCGCGTAGGAGATCGCGAGCGTGGCGGCCACGAGCAGGATGCCGATGCCCAGGACCACGGCCATGACGCCGATCAGGGGCTTCCAGTACCGCCGGAAGGTCCCGAAGGCCCCGTTGATCACATCGCCCGTACCGAGCGGGCGCAAGGGTATGACGCCCGGCTGCGGGGCCGGCGGTGGCATCCAGCCGCCACCCCACTGCGGCGGTACGGGCTGACCCGGGTGGTGACTCCACCCAGTGTGGTGCGACATTGCTGTTCCCCCTCGTATGGAGGGACACGGTAACCCGCAGGTGAAAGCCTCCTGTCAAAGACCCCCGGTCCTCAGCGGGTGTCCGCGCCCGCCCCGTCCAGGGGGACCACGAGTCCGATGGTCTCGGCCGCCACCGCGACGGCGTAGTCGAAGAACGCGGACTCGTCCCGGACGCTGTCGTGGGTGCGGCTGAAGACCTGGAACACCAGGAGTCCGATCAGGCTGCTCCACAGGACGATCCCGCGCTCGATGACGTCCGAGAACGGAGCCGGGGGCAGGCCGCCGAAGGCCTCCACGGCAGCCGGCAGCAGCAACGGCGGCCCGGGCACCGCGCGCCGCGCCGGGGTGAGTTCGCCGCCCGCCAGCGCCGCGCCCACGATGCCGGCGAGGACGCCGGGTGTGCGCGAGGCGGGCAGGACGGTGTCCTGCGGGGCGTGGTAGCCGGGTACGGGCGACCCGTAGATCAGTGTGAACTCGGCAGGGTGGTCGAAGGACCACCGGCGCAGGGCGCGCGTGACCGCGAGCAGCCGCGCACCCGCCGACGCCTGGACTGCGGTGGCGGCCGCGTCGGCCTGCTCCATCGCGGCGCCGGACGCGTCGTAGGCACCGACGACCAGCGCGGTCAGCAGGTCGTCCCGGTGCGGGAAGAGGGCCCGCACCTCGGTGACGGCGCTACCGCAGTCGCGCGCGATGGAGTCCAGGGACAGCCCTGCTCCGCCCAGCTCCGCCAGGTGCAGGCGCGCGGTCTTCTTGATCGACTCCGACAGGACCGCGTCGCCCGATGTCGATTCCTTTGCGTAATCGTCCATGCCGAAACCGTACCGTTCGGCGGCAACTGCCTTGCGTGCGGGCTCTGTAGGGCCGGCGACGAGGGACCCGGCAGGAAGCGCCGCCCAAGTGCGCTGATGTCGTCGTACGCGACTCCTCCCCGGGTGCGTGAAGATCGCTCCATGGGATCCACGGACAGGGACTCGGGCACGGGCAGGGGCTCGCAGACGGACCCGCACCCGGAAACGGACACGGACCGGCCCGGCCGGATCGAGGCCCACGGCATCGACCACGTTCCCGACGAGGAACGCCACGGCCGTCCCCGCGAGCTGTTCCCCGTCTGGGCGGCGGCGAACGTGAACTACCTGAGCATGGTGGTCGGCGGCGCCCTGATCCTCATGGGCCTGAGCCTGGGTCAGGCCATCGCGGTCATCGTGCTGGGCAGCCTGTTCTGGGCGCCGATCGGCCTGCTCGCCGTCTCGGGACCGGCCTCCGGCACGCCGAGCGAGGTGATCGCGCGGGCGATGTACGGCATCCGCGGCAACCGGGTGAACATCGCCGTCAACGGCTGGCTGCTCTGCATCTGCTACATCGCTCTCAACCTGGCCGCCGCCGCGGTCGCCGCCTTCGTCCTCGTGGAGAAGGCGGGCATCGAGACGAACAGCGGGGTCAAGATCACCGTCGTGGTGGTCATCGCCGCCCTCACCCTGGCCATCGGCGTTTACGGACACGCCACCATGGTGAAGCTCTACCCCCCGATCGCGATCGCCCTCACGGTCACGTTCGCCGTCGTCGCCGCGTACGTGTGCACCCGCGCCGGCCTCGGACGCCAACCCGCCGAACCACTGACCGGCGGCGCCCTGTGGGCCACCCTCGCGGCCGGCATCACGCTCATCGCATCGGGCCCGCTCTCGTACACCAACAGCGCCGACTTCTCCCGCTACCTGCCGCGAACGGCCTCACGGACGGCGGTCGCGGGCTGGACCGCGCTCGGCGGGTTCCTGCCCGGAGTCCTCCTCACCTCGCTGGGCGCCCTCGCCGCGACCGTCGTGGACATGGCCGAGCCGCAGGCCGGGCTGGAGGGCATCCTGCCCTCCTGGTTCTCGCCCGTGTTCCTGTTGGCGATCGTGTTCGGCACAATCGCCAACAACGCCATGACCGCCTACAGCTCCGGCCTCGCCCTCCAGGCCATGGGCGTCCGCGTCCGCCGCTCCGTCGGCGTCCTCGTCGACGGAGCGCTCGCAGTCGTGGTGACCCTGTACGCGCTGCTCGTCTCCGACTTCCTCGACACCGTCGGCAACCTCCTCCAGTTGACCGTCGTCGTGCTGGGCCCCAGCACGGCCGTCTACGCGACCGACATCCTGCTGCGCCGCTGCCGCTACGACGGCCCCGCACTCGGCGACGAGACCCCGGGCAGCCCCTTCTGGTACACCGGCGGCGTCAACTGGGCCGGAGCGCTGGCCCTGACGGCGGGCATCGCGGCGGCCGCCCTCTGCGTGGACACCCTGTACACGGGCCCCGTCGCCCGGGCCCTCGACGGCGTGGACCTCTCCCTGCCCGCCGGCATCGCCGTGGCGGCCTCCCTCTACGCGCTCCTGATGCACCGCTCCCTACGAGACCGGACCACCGGGCCGGAGGCCTGACCCGGTACGCCACCGGCGGGCGCCTCCCGCGCCGGCTAGGACGGGGCGTGCAGCTCGCCCGTCCGCGCCACGCGGGCGTACCAGCGCGCGCTCGATTTGGGTGTGCGCGCCAGGGTCTCGTAGTCGACGTGGATCGCACCGAACCGCTTGGCGAACCCGTACGACCACTCGAAGTTGTCGAGCAGCGACCAGAGGAAGTAGCCGCGCACGTCCACCCCGTCGGCGATCGCCCGGTGCACCGCGTCGAGGTGGGCGTGGATGTAGGCGGCCCGCTGCGGATCGTGCACCGTGCCGTCCGGACCGACCTCGTCCTCGTACGCCGCTCCGTTCTCGCTGACCACGAGCGGCAGCCCGGGGTACCGGGCGGCGGTCCGGGTCAGCAGGTCGTACAGGGCGCTCGCGTCCACGGGCCAGCCCATCGCCGTGCGCTCACCCGGGGCCCGGTGGAACGCCACGCGCTCCGCGCCCGGCCACGGCGAGTGCTCGCTGTTGCCGTGCCCGTCGTCCTGCGGCACGCCCTCGCCCTCCGCCGCGCACGAAACGACCGTCGGGGTGTAGTAGTTGACGGCGAGCAGGTCCAGGGGTTGGTGCACCGTGGCGGTGTCACCGTCCCGGACGAAGGACCAGTCGGTCAGGTGCGCAGTATCCGCGAGCAGGTCCTGGGGGTACGCGCCCTCCAGCATCGGGCCCAGCCAGATCCGGTTGCCGACGGCGTCGATGCGCCGGGCCGCCTCCCGGTCCCCGGCCGACGGGGTCAGGGGACGGACCTCGTGGAGGTTGAGGGAGACCGCGACCCGACCGTCCCCGGGCAGCGCCGCCCGCAGCGCCTGCACGGCGAGGCCGTGGCCGAGGTTGAGGTGGTGGGCCGCGCGCAGGGCGGCGACCGGATCGGTCCGGCCCGGGGCGTGCACGCCGGAGCCGTAGCCGAGGAACGCACTGCACCAGGGCTCGTTGAGGGTGATCCAGTGCTTCACCCGGTCCCCGAGGGCGTCGGCCACCTGGCCCGCGTACGTGGCGAAGCGCTCGGCGGTGGAGCGTTCCGGCCAGCCCCCCGCGTCCTCCAACTCCTGGGGCAGATCCCAGTGGTAGAGGGTGAGGGCGGGGGTGATGCCGGCGGCGAGCAGTTCGTCGACCAGCTTGCGGTAGAAGTCGAGGCCCTTCTGCACGGCAGGTCCCCGGCCGGTCGGCTGGACGCGGGACCAGGAGACGGAGAACCGGTAGGCACCCAGGCCGAGTTCGGACATCAGCCGGACGTCCTCGGGGAAGCGGTGGTAGTGGTCCACGGCCACGTCACCGGTATGGCCTTCGAAGACCTTGCCCGGGGTGTGCGCGAAGGTGTCCCAGATGGACGGCGTCCGTCCGTCCTCGCGGGCGGCGCCCTCGATCTGGTACGCGGCGGTGGCCGTGCCCCAGAGGAAGTCGGACGGGAATGAGCGGACGGCGGTGAGCGGCCGGGTTTCGGACGCGGTCATAGGAGAGCGCTCCCAACGCAGGGTCGGATGAAGTGGTGCCGGACGAAGGGGTGCCGGACGAAGGGGAAGTGGCGGTCAGTTCTTGACGGCGCCGGCCGTGATTCCGCCCACGATGTGCTTGCCGAGCACGGCGAAGACCAGCAGCAGCGGCAGCGTGGATATGAGTGCGCCGGTCAGTACGACGGCCTGGTCGACGGTGTGATTGCCCGATCCGAGGCCGGCCAGGGCCACCTGAAGGGTCGGATTCCCGTCCGGGGTCAGTGCGATGAACGGCCAGAAGAAGTCGTTCCAGGCCTGGACGAAGACGAGCATCCCGAGGACCGCCATCGCGGGCCGGGCCACGGGGAAGACCACGTGCCAGATGATGCGCAGGCTGTGCGCGCCGTCCATCCTCGCCGCCTCCACCAGCTCCACCGGCAGCGCCTCAATGAGGTACTGGCGCATGAAGAACACGCCGAAGGCGGCGACCAGCGAGGGCAGGACGACCGACTGGAGCTGATCGACCCAGCCGAGGTCGGTGATGATCTGGTAGAGCGGGATCACGCTCAGCTGCGGCGGAATCGTCATGGTCGCCACCACCAGTGCCAGCAGGGCGCCCCGGCCCTTGAACGGCAGCCTGGCGAAGGCGAAGCCGGCCAGGGTGGAGAACAGGACGGTGGACAGGGCCACGAGCCCGGCCACGATGGTCGTGTTGACCAGCGCCTCGCCCATGTCGACCTGGTTCCACGCGAAGGTCAGGTTGTCGAAGAGCCGGGGGCCGGGCAGGAGCGGGGCCGGGGCCTCGACCACGCGCTCGCCCGTGTGGGAGGCGGCCACGAGGTTCCAGTACAGCGGGAAGAGGGAGACGAGGGCGGCCAGGCCGAGGAGGACGTACGTCAGCGGTCCCGCGTGGTGCTGACGGCCGGCCGACTGGCGCAGCAGCCTGCGGCGCGGCGCCGGTGTGGTGGCCCTGCCCCGGGGCGCGGCCGGGGCCTCGAGTGCGGGCGTGGGCGTGGGTGTGGGCGTGTCGACCGTGCGGGCCATGAGCTCAGCTCCCCGACTTCTTGCGCTTGTGGTTCGAGCGGGTGACCAGCGCCTGGACGCCGCCGATGAGCAGGAGGAGCAGCAGCATGACCCAGGCGATGGCGGAGGCCTGGCCCAGCGCGCCGGTCACCCACCCCTTCTCGTACATGAGCAGGCTCAGCGTCTGGAACTGGTTCCCGCTGCCCCCGCTGATGCCGACGCTGCCGCCGTAGAGCATCGGCTCGCCGAAGAGCTGGGTCGCACCGATGGTGGAGACGATGACCGTGAAGAGGATCGTCGGCCGGATGGAGGGGATGGTGACGCTGAGGAACTGGCGCAGGCGCGAGGCCCCGTCCAGCGCGGCGGCCTCGTACAGGTCCTGCGGTACGGACTGCATCGCCGCCAGGTAGATGAGCGCGTTGTAGCCCGTCCAGCGCCAGATCACGATCGTCGAAATGGCGATCTGCGCGGGCCACTTGGAGGACTCCCAGGCAACCGGGTCGAAGCCGGCCCAGCCCAGGACCGTGTTGATCAGCCCGTAGTCGGTGTTGAAGAGCTGCGCGAAGACGAGCGTCGCCGCCGCGATGGAGGTGGCGTACGGGGCGAGGACCGCGACGCGGAAAAAACCCCGGCCGCGGAGCCGGTAGTTGAGCAGGTGCGCGAGGCCGAGGGCCATCAGCAGCTGGGGGACGGTGGAGATCACGCCGATGGTGAAGGTGTTGGCGAGCGCGTTCCAGAAGAACTCGCTGGTCGCCAGGGAGCTGTAGTTCTCCAGCCCCTTCCACTGCGCGCTGCCGCCCAGTTCGACGCGGTGGAGCGAAAGCCAGCCCGTGTAGATCAGGGGGAAAAGACCGAAGGCCGCGAAGGTGAGGAAGAAGGGGGCGACGAAGACGTAGGGGACCGCCTTCAGGTCCAGGCGGTAGAGCGTGCTGCGCAGGCCGGCGGGCGGCGCGGAGCCGCTGCTCGTCGCCCGTACGGAGGTGGCCACGGGGGCGTCCTTCCGGGTCGGTGCGTAGGGGTGATGCGTACGGCTGCGTACGGCTGCGTGCGTACGGGGGGGGTACGGGAGACACGGACGGGGGCGGCCCGCCGCCCGCAGGCGGCGCGACGGGCCGCGCGCGACCCACTACTGATCGATCTTGTCCTCGACCAGCTTCTTGACGTTCTCCCAGGCCTTCGCCGGGTCGGTGCCGCGCTGCTCGATGTCGAGGATGCCGTTGTCCGTGAGGAAGGTCTTCACCTGGCCGTCCCAGCGGCTGATCGGGGCGGGCGTGATGCCGGCGGCGGCCTCCGAGTAGATCTTGCCGACCGGGGTGTCACCGAAGTACGGCAGCTTGGCGTCCTGGACCGCCGCGGAGGTGAGCGTGTCCTTGGTGGAGGGGATGTTGCCGTTCACGCCGAAGACCTTGGCGTGCTGCGCCGGCGCCGTGAGCCAAGCGGCGAGCTCGGCCGCCTCCTTGGCGTGCTTGCCCGACTTCGGCACGGCGAGGAACGAGCCGCCCCAGTTGCCGGCCACGGGCGGCGCGGCGATGTCCCACTTCCCCTGGTTCTCCGGGCCCGCCTGGTCCTTGATGATGCCCGTCATCCAGCTCGGGCAGGCGACGGTGGCGAACTTCGTGTTTTTGAAGGCCGCGTTCCAGGTGCCCTTCTCGTCGAACTGGCGCAGCTTCGCGGTCAGTTCTCCCTTCGCCGCCGCCACGGCGGTGTCCCACGCCTTCTTCACTCCCGGGCTGTTCTCGTAGTCCAGCTCGCCCTTGGTGTTGGCGTACTGCACGGGCTGGCTGGAGATCACCGCGTTGAACAGGCCGCTGGCGGAGTCGTGGAAGGCGGTTCCGGCCGGGGCGTTCTTCTTGTACGTCTCGCCCGTGGCGATGAACTTCGCCCAGTCGCCCGCCCAGAGCTTGGCAACCTCGGTGCGATCGGTCGGGAGCTTGGCCTGGGCGAAGAGGTCCTTGTTGTAGCAGATGGCCATCGGGCCGATGTCCGTGCCGAGGCCGATCACCTTGCCGTCGCCCGTGGTGGCCTGCTTGACCTTCCAGTCGAGGAACGCGCCGAGGTCCGCGCCGCCGGCCTTGCCGAGGTCGGTCCACTTGTCCGCCATGGCCGGACCGGTCGCCTCCGCGATGTAGCCCACCTCCAGGGCCTGGATGTCCGCGAGACCGCTGTCGCGGGAGAGGCGCAGCTTGAGCGTGTCCCAGTACTTCTGGCCGTCGGCGACGTTCGACTCTTCGATCTTGATGTTGGGGTGGGCCTTCTCGTACTCGGCGTAGAGCTTGGCTCCGGTGGCGTTGTCGTAGCCGAAGGAGCCGAAGGTTCCGATCCGCAGCGTGATCTGCTCGCCGCCGCCGGCCGCGCCGTCGCCCTTGCCGCTGTCGCCGTCGCTGCCGCATCCGGTGAGCAGGGCCGTACCGGTCGCCACGACGGCGATCGCGGCGACCGCGTTGATCGCGGTGCGGCGTCCGCGTCCGCGGTCGTGTCTGCTGATGGAAGTGCGCATTCCACTCTCCTCGTCCAAGGTGGTGCTCGTTGTGCGCCGGGGGGTCCGGAGGGCTGTTCGCGGCTCGGCGAGGGCCCTGCCCGGACCTGATGTGAAGGTCGTTCTGGCATCCCAGAGTGGGAGCGCTCCCACGTCGTTGCCGGAAGGTTGCTGCTTGGTGGGTGCAGGTGTCAAGACGTGAACGCGAATTCGTGACGTGACGGCCTTCGGCGCCCCTCGCGCCCCGCTTGCCGGCGCGGCCCCGTCGGGTCCTGAACGCGGTCATGGCATTGAGCCGGGATCATGAGTAATGTGGGAGCGCTCCCACTCGGGCTCCCGGGCGGCGGATCGGCGTAACGTGTTCCGCGTGAGACGGGGGCGGGAACCGCTTCTTACCTGATCAGCCGCGACCGGCCCGGGCATGCACGGCCCGGAGCGCGAGAGCGTACGAGGGGAGTTCGAGGATCGTGAGCGGACGGCAGAACGGCAGGCCCACCCTGGAAGAGGTCGCGGCCCTGGCCGGTGTCGGCCGGGGCACGGTCTCCCGGGTGATCAACGGCTCGCCGCGGGTGAGCGAGCAGGCCAGGGAAGCCGTCGCCCGGGCCGTCGCCGAGCTGGGGTACGTGCCCAATCAGGCGGCCAGAGCTCTGGCCGGGAGCCGGACCGACGCGGTCGCCCTCGTCATCCCGGAGACCGAGGCCAGGCTGTTCTCGGAGCCGTACTTCCTCGACCTGATCCGCGGGGTCAGCGCCGAACTTGCCGCAGCCGACAAGCAGTTGCTGCTCACACTGGTCCGCACCGAGGCCGAGCGCCGGCGGTTCGAGGACTACCTGGCCGCCCAGCGGGTCGACGGCGTACTGCTGGCCTCCGTGCACGGCGACGACCCGCTGCCGGACCGGATCGCCCAGCTGGGGCTGCCGGTCGTCATGAACGGCCGCCGCTCCGAGGCCGAACCGGTCGCCTACGTGGACTCCGACAACATCGGCGCGGGACGGGCGGCCGTCGCCCACCTGGTCGGGCGGGGCCGGAGCAGGATCGCGACCATCAGCGGGCCGCTCGACATGTACGTGGCCCGCGCGCGTCTGGGCGGCTACCGCGCGGGGCTCGCCGAAGCCGGGTTCCGGCCCGACGAGTCGCTGGTGGCGACCGCGGACTTCACCGAGGAGGGCGGCCGGCTGGCGATGCGCGAGCTCCTGGAACGCGCCCCCGGCCTGGACGCGGTCTTCGCCGCCTCGGACGTGATGGCGGCCGGCGCCCGCGGGGTGCTGCGCGAGGCCGGACGGCGGATCCCCGAGGACGTGGCCCTCGTGGGGGTCGACGACTCGGCGGTGGCCCGCCTGATGGACCCGCCCCTGACGAGCGTGCGCCAGCCGATCGAGGAGATGGGCCGCACGATGACCCGGCTGCTGCTCCAGAAGATCGCGGAGCCGTCCGGAACCGGGGCCGCGCCGGCGCAGAAGAAGGAGGAGGGCGAGGAGCCGCGCAGGGTCCTCCCGACGGAACTGATCGTGCGGGACTCTTCCTGAGACCCGAAGCTCGCCCCGGCCCCGGCCCCGGCCCCCCCCTGCCGATGCCGATGCCGATGCCGGTGCCCCCTGAGCGTGCCGCGGCCGGAGCCGGACGGAACCGGTGTTTTCCGTACGCCTCCGGCCCATGAGCGTCGCGGCGGGACGGTCAGTTCACCGGCGGTGCGTCACAGCGCCGGGTGGGCGTTCTTCATGAGCTCCTGGAACTGGGCCGAGAACCACTGGCCCGACAGCGGCGCGTTCGGGAGGGATCCCGACATGCTGTTGCCGTTGCGCGCGTTGCCCGTGTACGTCGGGTCACACATCCGGTCGAAGCCCTTGCCCTCGTCGTTCGGGATCTCCTTGCTCGCCCCGTCCGACTCGCCCGGCGGCTTGATCCACACGTAGGCGTCGATGCCCGCCGCCGGGGCGGCCTGCGGCCGCTCGCCGAGGCCGGCGCCCGACTGGTTGCACCAGTTGCCGAGGTGGATGCGGCGGTCGTAGCGGCCCCCGTTGACGTAGGTGTCCACGCTCGTCAGCGCGCCGGGTCCGGTCGGCCGCGCCGTGCCGCCCCAGCCGTTTCGGGAGGTGTCGATCAGCATGCCGAGGTTCGCGTCGAAGCCCAGGGAGACCAGCTTGGTCCGCATGGCCTGGGCGTACGAGAGCTCGTCCGTGTACCGGTTCCAGTCGACCCACTTCGACTGGCGTACGGAGGTGCCGTTGACGGAGTCCTCGATCTTGAAGTGGTCCTCCTTCAGGGCGCTGTAGTTGGCCGTGTTCACGATGAAGCCGTGCACCTTGGCGAGCGTGGATCCCTCGGCGGTGGCCGCCTGCTTGAACATCTCCGCGGAGGAGCCGAAGTTGTCGTCCCAGCCGAGCCAGCCGTGGTGCCCCGCGTCCACGTAGTTGTAGACGTTGGCGATCGAGCCCAGCTTGTTCAGCGCGTAGCCGACCCCCTTGACGTAGTTGCCGTTGGCCTTCATCACGTCGCAGTTGGCCGTGGCCGTCGGGCGCCCGGTCACGTTGGTGACCAGGTTCGGCAGCGAGTCGATCTCGACGGTGGTGACGATCCGCAGCCCCGCGTACTTGGAGTCGGCGAGGATCGCGGCGATCGGGTCGATGTAGGTGGTCTTGTACTTGTCGATCTCGGTCGGGCCCAGTTCGCCGTTGGAGGCGAGCGCTGCGCAGTCCCGTCCGGGCAGGTTGTAGATCACCAGCTGGACGACGAGCTCGCCGCTGCCCTTCTGTGCCAGCGCCGCGTCCAGATGGGCGCGCAGTCCCATCGAGCCGCCCGTACCCGCGATGGCGGCGGTGCGGTCGAGCCAGACACCGGTGGGCTGGTTCGACACCTTGGTGCCACCGGGCTCGGCGGCGGCCTTGGCGGACCACTCGGGGTTCACGTACACCTTGGCGCCGGCGTAGGGGTTGTCGGCCTTGCCGCCCGACGGCGGCGGAGTGGTCGGTGGGGTCGTGGGCGGTGTCGTCGGGGGAGTGGTCGGCGGCTGGGTCGGGTCGGTCGCACCGTTGCAGGTGACGCCGTTGAGCTTGAACGTCGCGGGCACGGCGTTCGTGCCGCTGTGCGAACCGTTGAACCCGAAGGAGGTCGAACCGCCCGTGGCCAGGTTCCCGTTGTACGAAAGGCTCTTGGCTGTCACGGCCGCCCCGGACTGGCTGATCGTGGCGTTCCAGCCCTGGGTGACCTGCTGGCCGTTCGCGTAGGCCCACTCCAGGGTCCAGGAGGTGACCGGGTCACCGGTGTTGGTGACGATCACGTTGGCTCCGAAGCCGGTGTTCCACTGGTTCGTGATCTGGTACTCGACCTTGCATCCCGCGGTGGCGGCTCCGGCGGAGGTGCCGAACACCGTGGCGGTGGCGCCGGCGGCGGTGACGAGGCTGAGGGCCGCCAACAGGGCGGTGCGCCTGGTCGTACGGGACGTGGTGCGGGGAGTCGTGCTGAGTGCTGTGCGGCTCATTTTGGTGGGATGCCTTTCAGTTCAGGGCGCGCAGGTGGTCGCGCAGCCCGGTGCCGAATGCGGTGGGGGTGCCGTCGTACGAGGTGATCAGGGCCGGACCGGAGGCGCAGTTCCAGGTGTTCCAGGTCCAGCCGAGGTACGAGAGCGAGCGGTCGTCGAACCACTTCATGACGCGGTCGATGAACGCGTGCGCGCAGGTGTTCTCGCCGATCTCGCCCGCCACGAGGGGGACCCGGGAGGCGACCGGCGCCAGAGTTGAGTCCCAACATGCCTCGCTGGAACAGGTGTTGAAGTTGTAGACGTGCCAGGCCGCGGCCAGATTGCCCGTCGGGTCGGTGGGGGAGTGGGTGAGCCACTGGCTCAGGTCGTTGGAGTAGGCGATGCCGGGGACGAGCACGAGATTGCGGGCGCCGGTCGCGCGGACGGCGTCCACCAGGTCCTGCATGCCGGCGACCTCGTACCCGATGCCCGGACACGTGCCGCCGTCGCGCCAGCAGGTCCATGCCTGGGCGGTCGTGGAGGTGGCCCGGTCCGGATAGGGCTCGTTGAACAGGTCGAAGACGACCCGCCGGTCGTTCTTGAAGGTGTTCGCCACCGAGGTCCAGAACGCCGGGGTGTACCGGGCGTCCGGCATCGGCTTCTGGCAGGAGGCGTGGACGTCGGCGCATCCGGAGGAGTTCCCGGTGTACTGCCCGTACGTCCAGTGCAGTTCGACGACCGGGGTCATGCCGTGCGCGAGGACCCGGTCGACCAGGCCCTTGACGGCGTCGGCGTAGTTCGCGCCCCGGTACTCGGGCTTGATGTTGTCGAGGCCGAGCCAGCACTCCTCGTTGAGGGGGATGCGGACCGTGTTCGCCTTCCAGTCGGCGATGGCGCGCACCGAGGCGTCGTCGACCGGGCCGTCGAAGATGCCGTGACCCTGGACGCACATGTACTCGGCCCCGGAGCGGTTGACGCCGAGGAGTCGGCGGGTGGCACCGTTCCGGTCGGTGAGGCGGTTGCCGGTGACGCTCAGTTCGGGCGCCCCGGAGGTCGGGTCGGTGGGTGTGGGTGTAGGTGTCGGGCCCGTGGGTGTGGGCGTGGGCGTCGGAGTCGGAGTGGGCGTCGGAGTGGGTCCGGGCCCGGAGTCGGTGGTGCAGGCGGCTCCGCCCAGCGTGAACGCGCCGGGCGCCGTATTGGCGCCCGACCACGAGGCGATGAATCCGGTGGTCACGCTCGCGCCGGTGCCGAGCGTGGCGTTCCAGGTCTCGTTCACGGCGGTGACGGCCGACCCGGTCTGGGACCACTTGGCGCCCCAGCCCTGACTGAGGGTCTGGCCGGCCGGGAAGCCGAAGCCGAGGCTCCAGCCGTTCAGCGCGGAGCTGTTGTTGGTGACGGTGACCGAACCCTGGAATCCGCCGGCCCATTGGCCGGTGACCGAGTACGTCACCGTGCAGGAGGGTGAGGCCGCGGCTCCTGCGGCCGTACCCATGATGGCGAGCGCACAGCTCGCCATCGCGAATGCTGCCGTCGTGAGCAGCACGAACGTACGTGGGGGGTGTCGCATGAGCGAGTCCTTGCAGCGAGGGCGCGCTTCTGACGGCGCGCCGACTGACGGATTCGCTCCCACTGGTTGGGGCCAGACCGTAGCTGCAACTGACGCCAAGGAAAAGAGGGGTTGACGAAATTCCCCTGGGAACGCCTTCGACTCTTCGCGGACCTTGACGGCGTTGAGTCCCGTCTGCACAGTGGGAGCGCTCCCACTGGTTCAGAGCTTGTGCCCATCCCCTGCACGCCTTCATCGACAGGCCGAGAGGAGAACCATCCCCGCACCAGCCCCGAGCCGCCCGCGCACCCGCCCTGACAAGGCCTGCGCGGGCCATCAACGAGTTGTTGTGAGCAGCAGGTTCGAAGGAGGTTTCAGCTGTCCCGGCCCTGCCATGTGGTCACGCAGACTTCGTTGTCCTCCAGGTCGGCGAGCACCCAGAATGCGGGGGCGCGGGTCGCGGACACGAGTCGGCCCCCGGCCGCCAGTGCGCTCTCGATCCGCTGGGGTGCCTCGTCGTGTGGAACACAGATGTCGAAGTGGATGCGATTGCGCTGCGGGCGGGCCCGGTCCATCTGCTGGAACCAGACGGCCGGGCACTGCCCGACCGGGTCGACGAGCGGATCCTCCGGCCCGTCGGCGCCCGCCTCATCCGCATAGCCCAGTACTGCCTTCCAGAACGGCCGAATCCCGGCGATGTCCAGTGCGTCAATGGCGATCTCCAGAAGCTGGACGGACCGCGGTGACCCCGTTGCGATATGAGGCTCTGTCAGAAACCCGGACTCGTCCGCGGCGGCGGAGATCCGACGCGCGAGCTCGACGTCCCGGGCGGTGACCGCGGCCCGGTCCCACGACTGCAGAGTGAAGACGGCCCGATCGGGGCGGGCATCGACCCGAAGGTGCCGGTCGGCGTCGTCGCCGCACACCGCGACAGCGTCCGCTGCCAAGCCGATCGCCTCGGCCAACGACCCGACCGGGAGCGACGTTTGCAAAGTACCCAGCAAGAAGCGCCACCCGTGGTCCTGGACCGCCTCCGACGCTTCCTGCCGGCTCAAGATCTGTTCCATGGCCGCATCCTTGCAGTCCCCGCTGCCGGTCAGGCCCACCAGTACGCCTGAAACAGGCCCCGCCCCCCTCAGTCCACGCGAGGCGCTTCGAGACGGGCGACGAGTTCCTCGACGAACGACTCCAGGTGGGGCGGGCGTTGACCGGTCCGCGTGGCGACGAACCAGGTCCGGGTCAGCGGCTTCGCACCCATGCGGACCAGGGCCAGATCGTGCGAGGCCGCGTAGGGGGAAGCCACCCAGTTGGGCAGGACCGTCAGTCCCTGGCCGCCCGCCACCATCTCGATCACCAGGTCGGTCACCACCGGCATGGTGGTGATGCGGGCGGGCCGGGCGCCGGCGGGGATCGGGAGCGGCATCGACGGGATGCGCTTCTGGTCGTAGAAGTCGTAGAGGACCAGGTCCGTGCCGTCGAAATCGCGGGCGGTCACGTGCGCCCGGGAGGCCCACGGGTGCCCGGCGGGCACCACCGCCACCATTTCGTCGTCGAACAGCCTGGTCAGGGACACCCGGTCCATCTGCAGGTCCGGTTTGGTCACCAGGGCCACGTCGACCAGGTCGGCGAGCAGGGCCGGGATCGGCGCGTCGTCGGCGACGGTCTCGATCCGGACCTCGATGTCCGGCTCGCGCGCCCGGAAGGCGCGCAGGACCGGCGGCAGCCAGGGGAAGGTGGTGCTGCACTGCGCGGCGAACCGCACGCGCCGGTCCCGCCCGTCGCGGAGCTCCCGCAGGTCTCGCGAGGCGGATTCGAGTTCTCCGAGGACGTGGCGGGCGGCGACCAGGAGGCGGCGGCCGGCGGCGTTGGGGATCAGCCGGCGGCCCTTGCGGTCGAAGAGCGGCATCCCGAGACGGGCCTCCAGCCGGGTGAGACGCTGGCTCAGTGCGGGCTGGCTGACGTAGAGCCGCTCGGCGGCGGCGGTCAGCGAGCCGGCCTCGGCCGTGGCCTCCAGGAGTTCCAGGTCGCGCAGGTCCACATCCATAACGCTGGATTATCACATGCTCCATATTCCGTCGTGGTGTTATGGGTCGAGGGCTCCTAGGTTTCTGGTGTCGGCCACCGGGACTCCCCGGCCGCCGCCCACGAAAGGGACACCTTCATGAGCGTCACCAGCACCACGACCGCGCGCACCACCACGGCCCTCGTCACCGGCTCCTCCAGCGGCATGGGCCTCGACATCGCCCGCGCCTTCCTGGGGGCCGGCGCCAACGTCGTGCTCAACGGCCGCGACCCCGACCGTCTCGCCAAGGCCGCCGCCGGTCTCGGGCATCCGGAGCGCACCGCCTGCGTCGCGGGCAGCATCGCGGACCGGGAGACCGGCGAGGCACTCGTCCGTACGGCGCTGGATCGGTTCGGGCGGATCGACGTCCTGGTCAACAACGCCGGCACCTTCGAGCCGAAGCCCTTCACCGAGGTCACGGAGGAAGAGCTCGACGGCTTTCTGACGGGGAACCTCAAGGGCACCTACCTCACCACGCAGGCGGTCGTGCGCGCCCTGCGCGCCCAGGGTGAGGGCGGCAGCATCGTCAACATCGGCACCGTGCTGGTGGACCACGCGCTGGCCGGTTACCCGGCCACCGCACCCGTGGTCAGCAAGGCCGGTGTGCACGGGCTGACGACGAGCCTCGCGGCCGAGCTCGCCGCCGACGGGATCAGCGTCAACCTGGTCGCGCCGGGCATCATCCGAACCCCCCTGCACGCGGGGGCCGACGTGGATTCCTTCGGCGGTCTCGCCCTCCAGGACCGCGTCGGCGAGGTCGCCGAGATCTCCGACGCCGTGCTGTACCTCGCGGGCGCCGGGTTCGTGACCGGCCACTCCCTGCGGGTGGACGGCGGCCACGTCACCGGCCGTCGCATCTGACACCCCTGCCGTACCCGATATCCGCCCTCGCTTTCCACCGCCACGAAACAGAGGAATCACCGTGCCGTACGTCAACGTCAAGATCACCCGTGAAGGCGCCACCGCGTCGCAGAAGGCCGAGCTCATCGCGGGCATCACCGACCTGCTGGTCAAGGTCCTGGACAAGGACCCGGCGACCACGTTCGTCCTCATCGACGAGGTCGCCCTGGAGGACTGGGGCGTGGGCGGCGTCCCGACGGACGAGTACCGCCGCCGCAACCGTCCCCGCGACTGAGCCCGGTCGGTCCCGTAGGGAGAGGCCAGGCCGTGCGCCGGTCAGGTCGTGCGCAGGGCCGTGCACCGGTCAGGTCGTGCGCAGGTCCGCCGCGCACCGGTCCGGGCCGATGAAGGGCAGCAGCCGCACCGTGGTCCCGTCGCCCTCCAGCAGGCCGTCCAGGACGCCTTGGTGGACGGCGCACACGGCCTCGGGCCGGACTCGGGCCAGCTCCCGGTACGGGCACTCGTGCAGCAGCATCCGCCGGGTGCCGGGGTCGGGCCCCGGCGCGTCCCGGGGCGCGAAGCCCATCCGGGCGGCCGCGGCGAACACCCGCTCCGCCGCCGGTCCGCTCCCGGCCAGCCGGCGCCCCCAGTCGAGGCCGGCCTCGCGGGACGCGCCCGGGCCGCCCCCGACCGCGGCGGCCAGGGCCTCGGCGAGCTCCCGGAAGGGGGCGTCCCCCGCTCCCTCCCCGGGATCGGGCCGGGTGGCCGTGTAGCGCAGCCGGGGCCGGCCCCGGCCCGGCCCGGGGGAAGGGGTGGGTAGGGGGAAGGAAACACTTGGCCGGGGGGGC
>NZ_JBHWMB010000051.1:0-64887 GCF_042730015.1 Streptomyces sp. NPDC059957
CCCCCGTGGTTCACCACGGCGCGTGCGAGGCCGCCCTGGACGCGTCGTCAGGCGGTTGTGGCCGGAGCGGAGTCCGGGGCCGGCGCGGAGTCCGGGGCCGACAGGCCCAGTTCGGACCGGCACTCGGGGGAGCCGGTCGGGTCGAAGCGGGAGATGCGCTCCGCGGGCACGATCCCCGGGAGCATGAACTTCCACAGGTCGATGACCCGGGCGTGCAGGTCCGCGCGGCCGGTGCGTACGTGCGAGGTCACCTGGATGCCGGAGAACGCGGCGACGAGCATGGTCGACAGGCCGTGGGCGTCGACCGAGGGCAGGACGTCGCCGCGCTCCTGGGCCGGTGTCAGACAGCTCTGGCAGGTGTCGATCCAGGCGTTGTACGGGCTCGGGTCCGGGTCGGTGAAGGAGCCGAACTCGATGACCAGGCGGATCCCGGCGCGGACCCGGACGTTGGAGCGGAGGCCGAAGGCCATCCGGTGGGTGAGGTCGATGGCGGTCTGAAGGCCCGGCTCGGCGATGGCGGACATGCCCTCGGAGACCTGGAACTGCTCGTCCATCAAGGTTCGGGCGATGGCTTCCTTGGACGAGAAGTGGAAGTACAGGGCGCCCTTGGTGACGCCGGCGTGCCCGACCACGTCGGTCAGGCTGGTGCCGTGGAAACCGGTCCGGTCGAAGGCGATGGCCGCACCGTCGAGGATCGCCTGCCGGGTGATCTCGGCTCGTTCCTGTCTGGCCCTCGCCATGCGGGTTCTCCCTGGGGTCGCGGTAGTTGGGCGGAACCGGGGAGGTGGTCACCGTGGTTCGGCCAGGGCCAATCTAGGCAGATGAGCCTGAAGAAAACCAGTCGACCAGTACTTTTTACGGAAGTGGATCATTAACGGCGTTAACGCGGCGGGGGCGGGCGGAGGGTGGGCGGAGGTTGGGCTGAGGGTGGGGGAGTGGCGTTAACGCCGGGAACGGCATTAACGCCGTTAACGTGTACGGTAGACGCAGTTTAATGGCGGGTGGAGTACGAGGGGATCCCATGACGGACGCGGACGAGCAGTGGGGCGCGGCCGTTCGGCTGCTCTGGGGGCCGCCGGTGAAGTCCGCGCGCGGGCCCAAGCGGGGGCTCACGCTGGAGGGGATCGCCGGCGCGGGGGTCGCCCTCGCGGACGTCGAGGGGCTGGCCGGCGTATCGATGCAGGGAGTGGCCGGGAGTCTGGCCGTCACCAAGATGGCGTTGTACCGGTACGTGCCCGGCAAGGCGGAGCTGGTCTCGCTGATGGTGGAGGCCGCGATGCCGGACCCCTCGGTGCTGGACGGCCGTCCGGCGGGGGAGGGCTGGCGTGAGCGGCTCGCGGTGTGGGCGCGGGAGCTGCTGGCCGGATTCCGGGCGCATCCGTGGCTTTTGGAGGCGACGGTCGGGGCGCGGGTGATGGGGCCGGTCGAGCTGGGGTGGATGGAGCGGGCACTCGCCGCGCTCGACGGATGCGGGCTGACGGGGGCCGAGGCGATCGACGCGGTGGTGCTGGTGTCGGGGCACGCGCGCGGGATCGCGGAGCAGGAGCGGGCGATGGCGGGCGGGGCCGGTGGCGAGGGGCCGGACGCACAGCTGACGTCGGTGCTCGGGGAAGTGATGCGGGTGCACGGTGAGAAGTACCCGGCGCTCGGGGCCGCGCTGGCCTCCGTGGCGGAGGCCGGGGGGCAGGACCAGGCGCTGGACTTCGGGTTGGAGCGGATCCTCGACGGGCTCGGGCTGCTGGTGGCGGAGCGAGTGGGTGGGCGGGCTTAGGCATTAACGGCGTTAACGCCTTGGTCGTGGAGTGCGGGCTCGGGCGCGGGCGGCGCGCGGTATTAACGGCGTTAACGCCGGCGGGGGGCGTAGGCGTCGGTGGTGTGGGGGCGCGGGGCATTAACGGCGTTAACGCTGAAGGGGGCTGGGGCTCCGCGGCGGCCGCGGGGGAGGGCATTAACGGCGTTAACGCCTGAGGGGTTGGGGCTGGGTCCTGGGGCGGGGCATTAACGGCGTTAACGGTGTGGGGTGTGCGTCTCGGTCTCGGTGGTGGGGTTGGAGGCGGAGGCGGAGGCATTAACGGCGTTAACGCCGGAGGGGCTGGGGGTTGGTGGGGGCGCGGGGCATTAACGGCGTTAACGCCGGAGGGGGTCGGGGCTTGGTCGTGGGTGGGGGTTAACGGCGTTAACGGTGTGGGGTCGGGGGCGGGTTGTGAGGGTTGGCGTGGTCGGCAGTGGGTGGAAGGTGTGAGGGCATTGGGTGATGCGGGGCAGTGGGCGGAGCCGTTCCGGCTGGACGTGGCGCAGGCGGAGCTGGACGATCTGGGGCGGCGGCTGGAGCTGGCCCGGTGGCCCGATGAGTTGCCGGGGGCGGGCCGGGCGTACGGGATGCCGCTCGGGGAGCTCCGTGAGCTCGCGGAGTACTGGCGCACCGGCTACGACTGGCGGGCCGCCGAGGCGCGGTTGAACGAATGGCCGCAGTACACCACCGTCATCGACGGGGCACGGGTGCACTTCGCACACCTGCGGTCGCCCGAGCCGGACGCGACGCCGTTGCTCATGACCCACGGCTGGCCGGGCTCCTTCGTGGAGTTCCAGAAGGTCGTCGGTCCGCTGACGGATCCGCGCGCGCACGGCGGGGATCCGGGTGATGCCTTTCATCTGGTGCTGCCGCACATTCCCGGCTTCGCCTTGTCCGGGGCCACCACCGAGCGGGGGTGGGAGTTCAAGCGGGTCGCGCGCGCCTTCGGAACGCTGATGGAGAGGCTCGGGTACGAGGAGTACGGGGTCCAGGGCGGTGACTGGGGCGCTGCCGTCTCGCGGGAGCTGGGGCGGCTCCGGCCCGGGAACGTGCGCGGGGTGCACCTGAACCTGCTCCCGGGCGGCGGGGCCACCGCCGAGCCCCAACCGGAGGAACTGGCCGCGCTGAGCCCGGCCGAGCGGGAGCGCACGCTCGCCTCCTGGGAGCGGTACCGGGTCTGGGCGCGCGAGCGGCAGGGCTACGCCGACATCCAGGCGACCCGGCCGCAGACGCTCGCGTACGGGCTGAACGACTCACCGGTCGGGCTGCTCGCCTGGATCGGCGAGAAGTTCACGGAGTGGGCGGACCCGCGCTGCCCCGTGGATCGCGACCAGATGCTGACCAACGTGACGCTGTACTGGCTGACCGGGACCGTGGGCTCCGCCGCCCGCATCTACTACGAGCGGGCCCACGCCGACTACCAGGGTGCTGCGCCCGAGGTGTCGAGCACCCCGACCGCGCTCGCCGACTTCCCCCGGGACAACTTCGTTCCGCTGCGGCACATCGCCGCGCGGACCGACCGCATCGTGCGCTGGACCTCGTACGAGAAGGGCGGGCACTTCCCCGCGATGGAGGTACCGGAGCTGCTGGTGGGAGACGTCCGGGCCTTCTTCCGCTCCCTGTGAGCCCAGGTCGTTCTTCGGGTCGTGTCACGTTCCGGGGCTCCCGTCTGTCCCATGGATGACAGAGCGACGAGTGAGCGAAGAGGGAGACGGCCATGAAGGTTCTGCTGGCGGGTGCGAGCGGGGTTCTGGGGCAGCGGGCCGTACGGGCCCTGCGTGCGGCCGGGCACGAGGTCGCCGGTCTCGGCCGGGGCGCCGGGATGGACGTACGGGCCGACCTGCTCGACCGTGAGGGCCTGCTGCGCGCCGTGGACGGGCTCGGCTTCGACGTGGTCGTGCACGCGGCCACGGCCCTGTCGGGGAAGACCATGGCCCGGCACCAGGACATGGCGGGGACGAACGCGCTGCGCACCGAGGGCACCGTCAACCTGCTGGCCGCCGCGCGGGAGACCGGGGCGCGGCGGTTCGTCGTGGAGTCGATGATGTTCGGCTACGGGTACGGGGACCACGGCGGGGCCGTGCTCGGCGAGGACGACGGCTTCGGTCCGCAGGGGGCGGGCGTCTGGCTTGAGCGGCACGTGGGCGCGATGCGGACCAAGGAGGAACTGGCCTTCACCGCAGACGGGATCGAGGGGGTGAGCCTGCGCTTCGGGCTGTTCTACGGGGCCGGCATCACCGATGCGCAGGTTCTGCCGATGCTGCGCAAGCGCGCCCTGCCCGTGGTGGCGGCCAAGGGGCGGGCGCTGAGCTGGGTCGACGTGGGGGACGCGGCGAACGCGGTGGTCGCCGGAGTGGAGTCGGGGCGGCCCGGGCAGGCGTACAACATCGCCGACGACGAGCCGCTGGGGTGGGACGCGCACATGCGGGCGGTGGCCGCGGCGTTCGGGGCGCCCGCGCCGATGACCGTACCGCTGTGGGTGCTGAAGCCGGCGCCGCTCGCGCACACCATCATGGGGACGGATCTGCGGCTGTCCAACGCCAAGGCCGGGCGCGAACTGGGCTGGGCTCCGACGTACGCGAGCAGCGCGGCAGGGGTGGGTGCACTTGCGGGAGCCGCGGGGGCGGCGGCAGCATGATCGTTCGTGAGCACTGCTGAGCACCTCCCGGGTACCGGCTCCGCCGATGCGCTCGGTCCCTTCACCGCCCATCGCCGGCTGCTGTTCGACGTCGCCTACCGGATGCTCGGCAGCGTCGTCGACGCCGAGGACGTCCTCCAGGACGCGTGGCTGAGCTGGGACCGCGCGGACCGGTCGGCGGTCCTCAACCCGCGGGCCTACCTCGTGCGTACGGTCACCAATCTTTCGTTGAACCGGCTCACCTCCGCCCGCGCCACCCGGGAGACCTACGTCGGGCCGTGGCTGCCCGAGCCGCTGCTGACCGCGACCCTGGCGACCGGGACCCTGGCGACCGGGACCCTGCCGAGCGTGCCCGATGGCGCGCAGGAGGCGGAGACGGCCGAGGCGGTGTCGACCGCGATGCTGGTGGTGCTGGAGAGCCTGAGCCCGCTGGAGCGCGCCGTGTTCGTGCTGCGGGAGGTGTTCGGGTACTCGTACGCGGAGGTGGCGGAGGTGCTGGACCGGGCGGAGGCGACCGTACGGCAGACCGGGCACCGGGCACGGGCCCACGTACGGGCCCGGCGGCCGCGGTTCGCCACCGAGCCGGGGCAGCGCGGCGAGGTGACCCGGCGGTTCCTGGCGGCGTGTGCGGGCGGGGACCTGAACGCGGTGATGGAGCTGCTCGCCCCCGGGGTGACGGCCTGGTCGGACGGCGGCGGCAAGGTGACGGCGGCCCGGCGGCCGCTGCACGGGCCGGACCACGTGGCGCGCTGGCTGCTGGGGATGCTGGCCAAGCCCTCGCTGCGGGCGGTGACTTTGGAGTCCGCGCGGGTCAACGGGGAGGAGTCGGTGGTGTTCGTGTACGGGGGAGCCGCGCGGGCGGCGTTGACCTACGACCTGGACGCGGTGGACGGTCGGGTCGTGAACCTGCGGTTGCAGGTGAATCCGGAGAAGGTGGCGGGGTTGGTGGGATGGGGAGCGGGAGGGGCTCGGTAGGGGTGTCGGTAGGGGCCGCCGCGTCCGGGATGTGAAACCAGCGTCCGGGTGTCGCCGGGGGCTGTGATCATCATTCGATGATCGACGAACAGCGGACCCCGCCCGTGCTGGTGGGCGACGAACGGGCCACCTTGACCAGCGTCCTCCAGTGGCAGCGGGACACCCTGATGATGAAGTGCGCAGGGCTGTCGGACGAGCAGCTGCGGCGCAGGGCGGTGGCTCCGTCGGGGCTGAGCCTGCTCGGGCTGGTACGGCACCTCGCGGAGGTCGAGCGCGGGTGGTTCCGCAACGTCGTGGGCGGCGAGGACGCGCGCGGGTACTTCGGGAAGAACGCTGCCGGGGAGTGGGCCGAATTCCACGTGGACGACGCCGATGTCGCCGGGTCGTTCAAGATCTGGGAGGACACCTGCGCGCGCTCGCGGGCGATCGTGGACGCGGCCGAGTCCCTGGACGTGACCGGTTCCTCCGAGGGGCAGGCCTACTCCCTGCACTACGTGCTGGCCCACATGATCGAGGAGTACGCCCGGCACAACGGGCACGCGGACCTGCTGCGCGAGGCGATCGACGGGACCACGGGGGAGTAGCGGCGCCCCGGGGGGGGACGGGGGTTCGCCCGTCTCCCGGTGGCTAGGCCGATGCCGTGGCGCGGTCCACCTCGGCCAGGGCCGTCGCCCAGGGGAAGTGCGCCGGGGCGTCCGGGCCCGCCGGGCCGGGGGTGAATCCGCCCTCGCCGAAGAGGACCGAGACGCCGGCGCCGCGCAGGACGGCCAGGGACTGGTCGAACTGCGGGTGGGCTGCGAGGGCGTCGTTCGCGCAGGGCATGGTGACGACGGGGGTGCCCTTGCCGATGGCCTCGGCGGCGACCCCGACGACGAACCGGTCGGTCAGGCCGAGGGCCCAGGCGTTGACGGAGTTGAACGTGGCCGGGGCGAAGAGCAGGGCGTCGGCCGCCGGCCACACGTCGGGCTCGCCGGGAAACTTGTACTGCCAGCGGACGGGGTGACCGGTGAGCGCGGCGAGACCGTCGAGGCTGCCGGACAGCCAGTGGGCGGCGGTGGGAGTGAGGCCGAGGCAGACGTCCCAGCCGCGGGACTGGGCGTCCTCGACGACACGGGCCACGTCGAAGACGGGCGGGGCGGCGGAGCACAGCAGGTAGAGCGTCTTCGTCGTGGTCATACCGCAATACGATCATATTGCTTGACCTGCATGTGACCGAGGTTGCGGGCGGCGGCGCAGTGGTCGAGGTGGCCGTGGCGGTCGTAGCGGGGCGCCGGACGTGACGGACCCCCGGAACCGGCTTCGGTCCGGGGGGCTGGGGCCGAGGGCCCGGGGGATCGTGGGGGTCAGCGGTTGGAGACGGTCTGCTGTGCGCTGCCCGCGGTGAACGCGTCGAACGCGCCCGAGAAGTCGGTCAGGTCGTCGCCGGCCCGGGCGGGCACCAGGCCCGCGATGTCCTGGGTGTTCTGGACGTCTCCGACGGTGCTGGTGACGGCGTCGGCGAGCGGCGGCTCGGCGGCCATGGCGGGGGCGGCGACGGCGAGGGCCGCGGTGCCGGCGATGAGGGCCGTGGTGACGATGCGCTTGATCATGTCCTGGTGAACGACCCGGTCGTACGGGGGTCACTGAGGCCACCCGGTTGCCGGAAATCGGTCCGGAACTCCGTGAGGAACGCAGACAGCAGGGAGTGCACGACGGCCGGCCGGTCCAGGTGGACGTCGTGCCCGGAGCCCGGGACGGAGACCCCGGTCGTCACGGTGGACGGGTCGGCCGAGCCCGCCGAGTACGCAGAGTCGAGCATTCGGATGGACTCCTCGGGCGGGACGATGCCCTTCTCCCCGATGATCAGCAGGGTGGGGCACCGGACCGCGCGCCACTGCGGCCACCAGTCGCGGGTGCTGTTCTCGGTGATGGCCGCGACCATGACCGAGCGCTCGAAGCGCGGGTACCAGCCGTCCGCGCGCTGCTCCAGGCCCGCCGCCCAGGCCTCGCCGTTCAGCCCCTGACCGGTGAGGAAGGTGCGCGCCTCGGCGAGGGTGGGGAACGGGAGCGGCCAGGAGTCCAGCCAGCCGCCGATCTCGTCCGGGGTGCCCGGGTCGGAGCGGGCGGCGCCGGCATCGACCAGCACGAGGCCCCGTACGAGGTCCGGGTGCGCGGCGGCGGTGAGCATCGCGGTGTGTCCGCCGAGCGACTGGCCCACCAGCACGGGGCGGTGCAGGCCGAGCTGTTCGCAGACGGCCCGCACGTCCGCCACGTACGCGGCGCGGGAGACGTCGGCGGGGCGGCGCTCGCTGGCTCCGTGACCGCGCTGGTCCACCGCCACCACGCGGTGGTGCGGGGCCAGGTGCGCGGCGGCGGCGTCCCATTCGCCCGCGTGGCCTGCGAGGCCGTGGAGGAGGACGACGGGGGGCGCGGAGTGGGGATGACGGGAGTCCCAGTCACGGCAGGTCAGGCGCACGCCAGCTCGGGTGACGGTGCGTTCGGTCCACATCATGCGGAGATCATCCGACACTTTTCGCGGTGGGACCGATGAGTTTTCGCGGAGGTCCCGGTCTACCGTTCGTACGGAGACCGCAGGAACGCGAGGAAGAAGACCGTCATGACCGAGCCGGTGAAGGGCCCCGCCAGCTACTTCCCTTCCATCGAGAAGAAGTACGGCCGTCCGATCGCGGAGTGGCAGGAGCTCATCCGCTCCTCGCCGCTGACCAAGCACATGGAGCTCGTCGCCTGGCTCAAGAGCGAGCACGGGGTCGGGCACGGGCACGCCAACGCGCTCGTGAAGCACACGCTCGACGGGCGGTAGGGGGAGCCGCCCGGGGGATGGGCGTGGACGCAGGCGTATGCGGTTGAGCTTCTCGGCGATGTCGCGTCTCAGGCCGGGGGAGTTGACTGGTTCTCATGACGAAGACAACGCAGCAGACGCAGAACGACACCATCCTCCGCACGCTGGTCATCGGCGGCACGGGCAAGACGGGCCGGCGCGTGGCCGAGAAGCTCACCGCCCTGGGCCGCCCGGTCCGCGTCGGGTCGCGCTCCGGTGAGCCGGCCTTCGACTGGAACGAGCCCGCGAGCTGGGGACCGGCCCTGGAAGGCGTGGACCGGGTGTACGTCACGTACTACCCCGACCTCGGATTCCCCGGCGCCGCCGAGCACGTCGGTGCCTTCGCCCGGCAGGCGGTGGCCGCCGGGGCGCGCCGGCTGGTGCTGCTCTCGGGGCGCGGCGAGGAGGCGGCGCAGCGGAGCGAGGAGGCGCTGAAGGAGTCCGGGGCCGACTGGACGGTGGTGCGCGCGGCCTGGTTCAACCAGAACTTCGACGAGAGCTTCTTCCTGGAGCCGGTGCTCGCCGGCGAGATCGCCCTGCCGACGGCCGACGCCGTCGAGCCGTTCGTCGACACCGAGGACATCGCCGACGTGGTGGTGGCCGCGCTGAGCGACGACCGGCACATCGGCCGCACGTACGAGCTCTCCGGCCCGCGGCTGCTCAGCTTCTCCGATGTCGCGGCCGAGCTGTCGAAGGCGACCGGGCGCGAGATCTCGTACGTCCCCGTCTCGACCGAGGCCTACCTGGAGGTGCTGCGGGAGAACGGGCTGCCGGAGGAGTTCGTGGAGCTGTTCACCCTGATCACGGACGGGCGCAACGCGCACCTGGTGCACGGGGTCGAGGAAGTGCTGGGCCGGAGGCCGCGGGACTTCGCGGACTTCGCGCGGGAGGCGGCGGCCCGCGGGGTCTGGGACGTGTAGGCGATGGGCGGTTCGGGAGTGCGTGGGTCGGGGGTGAGTGGTTCGGGGGTGCGGGGCCGGGGGATGGGCGGCCGGGGGATGGGCGGGTGGGGACCGGGTGGGGAGAATGGGCCGATGGATACGCTGACGGCTCTGCTCGAAGGCCCCAAGGCCCAATCGGCCTTCCTCATCAAGTGCGTGTTCAACCCGCCCTGGTCGGTCCGGATCGAGGACCGGGCCCCGCTGTCGGTGATGACGATGGTGCACGGATCGGCGTGGCTGCTGCCGGACGGGGGCGAGCCGGTGCTCATCGCGCCGGGTGAGGCGGCCCTGGTGCGGGGACCGGGTCCGTACACCCTCGCCGATGCCCAGGACACGCCCCCGCAGATCAGGGTGGGTCCGGATCAGCGGTGCAGCAGGGTGGACGGCGGGGAGGACGTGTCCGACTCCATGGCCCTGGGGGTACGGACCTGGGGCGCGGCGGAAGGCTCGGCGGTGCTGCTGAGCGGCACCTACCAGAACCCCGGCGAGATCGGCAGCCGCCTGCTCACCGCGCTTCCGCGGGTACTGGTCGGCCCGGTGGACCCCACGCTGGTCGGACTGCTGGGCGTCGAGATCTCCCGTACGGAGCCGGCCCAGGAGCTCGTACTGAACCGGCTGCTGGACCTGCTGCTGATCGGCGTCGTACGCGGCTGGCTCGCGGAGCGGGGCGGCGCCGAGAACGACCCGGTCACCGGTCCGGCGCTGCGGCTGCTGCACGAGAACCCGGCGTACGGCTGGACGGTGGAGTCGCTGGCCCGCAAAGTCGGCGTCTCGCGGGCCGCGTTGGCCCGCCGCTTCACCGAGCTGGTCGGCGAACCCCCGATGGCCCATCTGACGGGCTGGCGCCTGGCCCTGGCGGCGGATCTGCTGCGTGACCCGTCGATGACGCTCGCCTCGGCCGCCCACCGGGTCGGCTACAGCTCGGCGTTCGCCCTCTCGACGGCCTTCAAGCGGGTGCGGGGTGTCAGCCCGCGGGAGTACCGGGCGGGGGCAGCGGCTGAAGGGGCCGCCGTAGAAGGGCCGGCGGCCGTGGGGGCTGCGGCCGCGGGGTGAGGGGCGGGGGCCAGGGGCGGGGTCAGGGCGTCCGGAGATCCAGGACCGCCACCGTTTCGCCGTCGCTCTGTTCGCCCGTCGGGCGGAAGCCGAGGGAGAGGTAGAACGGTTCGGGGGTGCCGGCGCCCGGGTGCCAGGTGACGTAGGCGTGGGTGGCGCCCCGGCGGCGGAGTTCGTCGAGGACCGCCGTGACCGCGAAGCGGCCGTAGCCCTTGGACTGGTGGGCGGCCGATATGTTCAGGCGCCAGAGGCCGGAGCGGAGGTCGTGGGGGTCGACGGCCGGGTCCCAGGCGATGTCGAGGAAGGCCATCACGAAGCCGACGATCTCGTCGCCGTCGACGATCGCCCGGGGCCAGGCCGTCTCCCCGTGGGCGAAGGCCTCCGCCAGCGACTTCGCGACCGGGGAGACGAGGTGCTCCTGGTCGGGGCGGACCGACAGCGCGCAGACGGCGTCGACGTTGTCGGGGGTGACCGGCGCGAGGCGGAGGGACGTGAGTGTGCTCATGCGCGCAGCCTACGTGTGCGGTACATGTGAGTGGGTGAGGGGCTGTGGGAGCCTCCCGCATGTCGGGTTTCGGGTTTCGGACCTACGGGGGCACAGCTGATGGGATCGCCGCCTTGGCCGCGGCGTTCGTCGAGGCGCGGGCCGGGCGCCGCGCGGTCGCCCTGTGGGCAGCGGTGGCCGCGGCGGCGTACCTCGTCGTGCTCGTCGTCACCTTCGCGGTCAACATCCCGCTCAACAACTTGGGTGACGCCGCCAAGTCGGCCGACTTCTCGGTCGTCGAGGAGTTCAAGGGCATCTGGGAGACGGCGAACATCGTGCGCACCCTGCTCTGTGCGGCGGCGCTGACTGCCCTGGCGCGGGCGCTCGTACTGTACGGGCGGGCGACAGGGACGACAGGGACGGCGGCGCGCGGCTAGTGCTGTGACCGGGAAGGTTCACCGGGTCGCGCCACAGCACTAGGCGGCCGCCAGGAGGGCCCAGGACTGGCAGGCCAGGGCGGCCGTGCACAGGGCGGTACGCCAGCGGTTGGCCGGTACCCACATCGTTTCGAACGCCGCGCGCACGGCGGCCGGATCGGCGATCCGCTCGGCGGGGCCGGCGGCCTCCAGGGCGTTGTTGAGCGGGATGTTCACCCGGCCGGTGACCGCGACGGCGAGCACGTACAGGACGAGGGCCACCGTCAGTGCGGGGAGCGGCGCGTGCTCGCCGGCGGGCAGGTGGAGGGCTACGGCGAGGCCGGTGAAGAGGAGTGCGCCCAGGAAGGCCAGCATGAACCAGCCATTGATGATGGAGGTGTTCACGCGCTGCATGACGGAGATGAGGGTCCGGTCGTCGGAGCGCTTGAGGGCCGGCATCACCGAGACGTCGAAGGCGAAGAAGAGGCCGGCCATCAGGCCCGTGGTGAGCGTCGCGGCGACGAGGGCGGCGACCCGTGCGATGTCCATACGGCTTGTGTATGTCCTTCCTCCCGGTTCTGTCCATGGTGGAGTGGGAGCCGAGTGGTCCACGGTGGAGTAGGGACCGAGCCGAGCAGGCCGGAAAGGCTCGTGGCCGTGGTCGGCGGGCGGGGTACTCTCCGGTTGGGACTATTTTCGGATAATATATTCCGCGATGCGGAAGTCTGGTCCGGAGCTTCGAGCCGCATCTCGGAGCCGGTCCCGGCGTAGAGACCAGGAGGACAGACCGTGACGGACCCCAAGGACCCGCAGGGCCGGCTGGACGCGCTGCGCGGCGACATCGAGCGCCGCAACCCCGCCCAGCCCGAGTTCCACCAGGCCGTACGGGAGGTCCTGGACACCCTGGCCCCCGTGTTCGCGGCACGTCCCGAGTACGCGGAACCGGGTGTGGCCCTGCTGGAGCGGCTCACCGAGCCGGAGCGGCAGATCATCTTCCGGGTGCCGTGGCAGGACGACCGTGGTCGCGTCCACGTCAACCGTGGCTACCGCGTCGAATTCAACAGCGCGCTCGGCCCGTACAAGGGCGGCCTGCGCTTCCACCCGTCCGTCGACATCGGCGTGGTGAAGTTCCTCGGCTTCGAGCAGGTCTTCAAGAACGCGCTGACCGGGCTCGGCATCGGCGGCGGCAAGGGCGGCAGCGACTTCGATCCGCGCGGGCGGTCGGCCGGTGAGGTCATGCGGTTCTGCCAGTCCTTCATGACCGAGCTGTACCGCCACATCGGTGAGCACACGGATGTACCGGCGGGTGACATCGGTGTGGGTGGGCGCGAGATCGGCTATCTGTTCGGCCAGTACCGGCGCATCACCAACCGCTGGGAGGCCGGCGTCCTGACCGGCAAGGGCCAGGGCTGGGGCGGCTCGCTGATCCGCCCGGAGGCCACGGGCTACGGCAGCGTGCTGTTCGCCGCCGAGATGCTGGCGGTCAAGGGACTGTCGCTCGACGGGCTGACGGCGGTCGTGTCCGGCTCCGGCAACGTGGCGCTGTACACGATCGAGAAGCTGCAGCAGCTGGGGGCGAACCCGCTGACCGCGTCCGACTCGCAGGGGTACGTGGTCGACGAGAAGGGCATCGACCTCGCGCTGCTGAAGCAGATCAAGGAGGTCGAGCGCGGGCGCGTGAGCGAGTACGCGCAGCGGCGCGGGGCCTCGGCGCGGTTCGTGCCGGGCGGGCGGGTGTGGGAGGTGGCTGCGGAGGTGGCCTTCCCGTCGGCCACGCAGAACGAGCTGAACGCCGATGACGCGCGGACGCTGATCGCCAACGGGGTCAGGGCGGTGTCGGAGGGCGCGAACATGCCGACCACGCCGGAAGCGGTGCATCTGCTGCAGGCGGCCGGGGTGTCCTTCGGGCCCGGCAAGGCGGCGAACGCGGGTGGGGTGGCGGTCAGCGCGCTGGAGATGGCGCAGAACGCGGGGCGTGTCGCTTGGAGCGCGGAGCGGGTCGAGGCGGAGCTGGCGGGGATCATGCGGGACATCCACGCGGTGTCCTACGCGACCGCCGAGAGGTATGGCTCCGCCGGGGATTATGTGGCTGGGGCGAACATTGCCGGGTTCGAGCGGGTCGCTGACGCGATGTTGGCGCAGGGGTTGATCTGATCCGATCCGGTGCGCTGGGGCTCCGCGGGGCTGGGGTTGGGCCTGCGGCGCTGATGCGCTGAGGTAGCGGGGTGGGGTGGCGCTGCGCGGGGGTGTCCCCTACCCGCCCTTCCTCCGTTCCCCGGGCTGCCCCAAGACCGGTGGAATCCCGGCCTGCCCCCTCCCCCCCGGGGCTCCGCCCCGGACCCCGCGCCTCAAACGCCGGCGGGGCTGGGGTGGGCAGGCGTTGGCGGGGGTGGGATGGGCTGGCGTCGGCTGGGGTGGGCACGCGCCGGCGGTCGTAGGGTGGGGTGGTTGGTGGGTGATCGGACTCCGTGGGGGGAACAGTGCTGACCGCGCTTACCGGGGTCTACGGGGATCGGGGCGATGCCCTGCGGGTGGCCGGGCGGGGGGCTTCCTATGAGGAGCTGCTCGGTGCGGCCCGTGCCGTGGCTGCCGATGTCGCCGGGGCGCCCGCCTTCGCGGTGACCGCTACGGCCTCGCTGGAGACCGTCGCCGCCGTGGTCGGCGGGCTGCTGGCCGGGGTGCCCTTCGTACCGTTGCCGCCCGACGCGGGGCCCGCCGAGCGGGAGCACATCCTGCGGGACTCCGGCGCGGTGCTCGTCGACGTGGACTTCGCACGGCGGGGAGACGGTGGGGGTGTGGGGGAATTGGGGGAGCCGGCGGGGTCCGGGCGGGGCGCGCTCGTGCTTTACACCTCCGGGACGACCGGTCCGCCCAAGGGGGTCGTTCTCACCGCCGAGGCCGTGGCCGCCGATCTCGACGCCCTCGCCGAAGCCTGGCAGTGGAGCGCCGAGGACACCCTCGTGCACGGGCTGCCGCTGTTCCATGTGCACGGGCTCGTTCTCGGGGTGCTCGGAGCGCTGCGTACCGGAAGTCGTCTCGTGCACACCGGCCGGCCCACTCCCGAGGCCTACGCGGCGGCCGGGGGCAGCCTGTACTTCGGGGTGCCGACCGTGTGGTCCCGTATCGCGGGGGCGCCTGCGGCCGCCGCCGCGCTGGGCGGCGCCCGGCTGCTCGTCTCCGGCAGTGCCGCGCTGCCCGCGCCGGTCTTCCGGGACCTGGAGCGGCTGACCGGGCTGCGGCCCGTGGAGCGGTACGGGATGACCGAGACGCTGATCACGGTGAGCGGGCGCGCGGGCGGGGCGGTGCGGCCCGGGACGGTCGGCACTCCGCTCCGGGGCATCCGTACGCGGATCGTGGCCGAGGCGGGCGCCGAGATCGGCGAGCTGCAGGTGACCGGCCCGACGCTGTTCTCCGGGTACCTGGGCCGGCCGGAGGCGACGGCGGCCGCGTACACGGAGGACGGGTGGTTCCGTACGGGCGACATCGCGGCCGTCGACGAGGCCGACGGAGTCCACCGGATCGTCGGCCGGGCCTCCATCGACATGATCAAGTCGGGCGGGTACCGGATCGGCGCCGGCGAGATCGAGAACGCGCTGCTGGATCACCCCAAGGTGAGCGAGGCGGCCGTGGTGGGGCTGCCGGACGCGGACCTCGGGCAGCGGATCGTGGCCTTCGTGGTGGCCGAGGGCGTCACGGGCCGGGAACTGACGGACTTCGTCGCCGCGCACCTGTCGGTGCACAAGCGGCCGCGCGAGGTGCGGTTCGTCGCGGAGATTCCGCGCAATGCGATGGGGAAGCCGCAGAAGAAGCTGTTGCTGCTGGGGCCGGACGCCTGACGCCTGATGCCTGACGCCTGATGCCTGACGCCTGATGCCTGACGCCTGACGCCGGAAAAGGGCAACGGGCCTTTCGGGCGGGGCGGGTAGCTTGCTCGCATGAACAAGACGTCTGATCAGGTCAGGACCGACCGGTGGGCGCTGATAGCCGCCGCGGTGACCGTCGTGCTGTGGGCCTCCGCGTTCGTTTCCATCCGTTCGGCGGCCGCGCACTTCGGGCCCGGAGCCCTCGCGTTCGGACGCTTGCTGACGGCCTCGGTCGCGCTCGGGCTGGTCCTGCTCGTCAAGCGGGTGCCGCCGCCACCGAAGCAGGCGTGGCCCGGGATCCTGGTCTCCGGGGTGCTCTGGTTCGGGCTGTACATGGTGACGCTGAACTGGGGCGAGCAGCTCGTGGACGCCGGCACCGCGGCCATGATCGTCAACATCGGCCCGATCGTGATCGCCCTGCTCAGCGGCTGGCTGCTGAAGGAGGGCTTCCCGCCCATGCTGTTGGCGGGCATGGCAGTGTCGTTCGCAGGAGCCGTGTTGGTCGGGCTGTCCACCTCGAACGGCGGGACCGCCTCGCTGGGAGGGGTCCTGCTCTGCCTGGTCGCCGCGCTCACGTACGGGGCGGGGGTGGTCGCGCAGAAGCCGGCACTGGCGCACGCGAGCCCGCTCCAGGTGACGACGTACGGCTGCTTCGTCGGTACGGCCGTCACGCTGCCCTTCGTCGGGCAGCTCGTCGACCAGCTTCCCGGGGCCCCGCTCGACGCCGTCCTGAACATGCTCTACCTCGGGCTCTTCCCGACCGCGCTCGCCTTCACCACTTGGACGTACGCGCTGTCGCGGACCACCGCGGGGAAGATGGGCGCCACCACCTACGCGGTGCCCGCCGTCGTGGTGCTCATCGCCTGGATCGCCCTCGACGAGATCCCGGCCGCGCTGACCCTGGTCGGCGGTGCGGTCTGCCTGGCCGGTGTCGCCGTCTCCCGGAGGCGGCGGGGCCTGCCGGCCTAGGCCTGGGTCCTGTGCTCAGGCGAGGCGCAGGTCCACGTAGGGCACGGTGTCGCCCGGGAGGACGTAGCGGTCGAACTCGGTGAAGCCGGCTCGTTGCGCGAAGGCGAGGCCCTCGGGATTGGAGGTGAGGACCACCGTCTCGATCACCTCGCCTCCCAGGCTCCGTGCCTGGGAGAGGGCGTATGCGTACAGCTCCCGGCCGAAACCCCGTCCCCGGTGGGCGGGAAGGACGCGCGCGATGACGGTCGCGGTCGTGGAGCCCGCGGCGGGGGGACGGACCGTCGTGCACCCGACGAGGGTGTCGCCGAAGTGGGCGACGTGCAGGACGTGGCGCGCGGAGCGCTCCCGTACGTCCTCGAGGGAGAGGACGGCCGTCGGGATGACCGTGTTGTGGACGTGCTGCCAGTCGTGCAGGGCGGTTTCGGAGGTGGCGCGCACCGGGCTGATGAGGAGAGCGGAAGCCGGCGGCGGGGTGTCCTGGGCGGCGGCTTCGAGGAGGACGCGGGCCAGGGCCGAGGGGGCGGAGAACATCGGCCAGTGGCCCGTGTCCAGGGTGACCAGCTGCCAGTCCGGGCCGGTGGACAGGAGCTCCGCCACGTCGGGGTGGGGGTCGACGCCGTCCAGGAGGCATTTGACGTAGGTCGCGGGGAGCTCGGCGAGCGGGTGGGTCAGTACGGCCGGTTCGGTGAGGGTGGCGCCCGGGTGCGGGGTCGCGCCGGCGAGGAGCCTGGCGATCTGTTCGGCGGTGAGGCCCTGGCCCTCGTAGTCGGCGGCCTGCTGGGGCGGCCAGAAGCCGTTGTTCGCCGCGATGGAGGACTCCACGGCTGAGCGGCCGTCCGGCCAGGCGGAGACGAAGGATCCGTTGTGGGTGGGGACGTTGGCGTCGACGAAGACCACCCGGTTCAGGCGGGCGCCGATCCGCTCGGCGGCCTGGCCGACCGGGATTCCGGCGTAACTGTGGCCCACGAGGACCACATCGCGCAGACCGAGTCCGTCGATGGCGTCGACTATGTCCGAGACGTGCGTCTGCTGGCCGGCCGCTACGCCCTGTTTGTCCGCGAGGCCGGACAGGGTCAGTGCGTGGACCTCGTGGTCGCCGCCGCCCGCGGTGCGCAGTGCGGTGCGGAGTTCGGCGGCCACCTCGTCCCATGCCGCCGCGCCCAGCCACGTGCCTGCCACCAGTACGAATTCAGTCATGAACGTACGCTAATCGAACTGGATGTCGGCGGTCAGGGGCAGGTGATCGCTCGGGGTGGCGGGGAGCGTACGGACCCCGGTGACCGTGCCAGATCGGGACAGGATCTGGTCGATCCGGGCCAGGGGGAAGGCCGCGGGCCAAGTGAAGGCGAAGCCGGGGGCCGTTGTCGCTGTTGCTGCCAGGGCGGTGCGGACGGGGGCCAGGCCGCGGTCGTCGGCGGTGCCGTTGAGGTCCCCGAGCAGGACGACGCGGTCGGCGGGTTCCGCGGCGAGGACGGCGCCGAGGAGGAGGGCGCTCTCGTCACGGCGGGCGGAACCGAAGCCGGACGCGCCGAGGCGCAGGGAGGGCAGGTGGACGACGTAGACGGCGACGGGCCCGCCGGGGGTCGCGGCGGTGGCGCGCAGGGCGCGGTTCCAGTGCGGGTCGCCGGCGAGGGACTGCGGCTTGATGTCCACGGGGCGGACGTCGGTGAGCGGGTACGCCGACCAGAGGCCGACCGTGCCGTGGGTGGCGTGGTGGGGGTAGTCGGCGGCGAGGGTGGTGGCGAAGGCCGTGATGGCGGCGGGGGTGAGCTCCTCGACGGCGATCAGGGCGGGGTGGCCGGCGGCGAGGGCCTTGGCCGTGCGGGAGGGGTTCGGGTTCTCGTCGCTGATGTTGTGCTGGACGGTGGTCAGGGTGGTCCGGGTGGTGGGGGCCGGGGTGGCGGGGTGGGGGAGGAGGTTGCCGAACTGGCCGAGCCAGGCGGTGGTGGGGAGCAGCACGGCCAGGGCGGTGGCGGCGGAGCGGCGTCGCAGGGCCAGGGCGAGGAGGAGGGGGACGGCCAGGCCGAGCCAGGGGAGGAACGTCTCCAGCAAACTGCCGGGATGGCCGGGGGTGTTGGGGACGAGGGAGGGGCGGGCGAGCAGTGCGGCGAGGAGGACGGAGAGGACTACGGGGACGAGTGTGGAGCGCAGTACGGGGGCGAGTGCGGGGAGGGCTGTCGTACGGGCCGCCGGCCAGGGCAGTGGGCGACGGGCGGGGCGGGGTGGCCGGCGGGGGAGGAGGGGGTGAGGTCTGGGGGTCGAGGCGGGGGTTGGGTCGGGAGTTGGGCTGGAAGTCGAGCCGCGGGTCGGGTCGGGGGTCGGCTCGTGGGTCGGGCCCGGAGTCGGGCCGGTAGTTGGGTCGGGAGTCGAGCCGCGGGTCGGGCCGGGGGGCGGGCCCGTAGTCGGGCCGGGGGTTGGGCCGGGGGGCGGGCCCGTAGTCGGGTCGGTAGTTGGGTCGGGAGTCGAGCCGCGGGTCGGGCCGGGGGGCGGGCCCGTAGTCGGGCCGGGGGTCGGGCCGGGAGTCGGGTCGGGGGTCGGGCCCGTGTTTGCCTGGGTCATGGGCCGTTCCTGCCTGTTTCGTTCGGGGGTGCGGTGTGACGTGTGGTTGGTACGACGACGTCGGCGGTGGGGGACCCGGTTCCCGTGGGGGTGTGTGTCCGGGGGTAAGCGGTTGCCACGGGTGGCGGGAGTGGATCCAATGGGCGCGATGATCAAACGGGCGCGTCGGGCGGACCGCGGTCGCGGGCGCATCGGCGCGGGATGGAGGAGCAGCACACTGTGAACGCGTCGGCATGGTCGTCATCAGGGGAGCGGGCCGGCGGGGAGGTCGTGCGGTTGGGGGCTCTCGTGCCGTTGACGCCGCCGGGCTGGGTCGAGGCCGGGCGGCACCTGCTCGCGGGGCTGGAGCTGGCCGCGCGCGAGGTCAACGACGCGGGAGGGATCGATGGTCGGCCGCTGGAGCTCGTGGTCCGGGACACCGCGGCCGACCCGGAGCGCGCCGCGGCGGCCGTGGTGGAACTGGCCGGTCTGGGTGTGGCCGCCGTGGTGGGGGAGTACCACAGCGTCGTCGCCCGGGCCGCCGCCGCCCGGGCCGACGCCCTCGGCGTGCCGTTCCTCTGCTCCTCCGCGGTGCTCGACGCTCACCGAGCAGCCGACGGAGTGGGTCGCGCGCCTGGCCCCGGCCCAGTCCCACGGCTGGCGGACGTACGCGGACTTCCTCCTCGGGGCGGGCCACCGGCGGATCGCGGTGGTGACCCAGCCGAGCGTCTACTGGGCCTCCGGGACCCGCATCCTGCGGGACCGCCTCGCTTCCCGCGGGGCCGCCGTCGTCGAGTTCGACGCCAACGCGCTCACCCCCGGGGGCCTGTGCGACGCGCTCGTCGAGCACGGTGCGACGGCGCTCCTCCTGCTGGTCGGATATCCGGAGCCGGCGGCGGCGATCGTCAGGGCCGTACGGGGAGACCGGCGGCTCGGGGAGGTCCTGATGGGGGCCCCGGCCGGACAGCCGGAGTTCGCCGGGTGGGCCGGGGCGCTGGGCGCGGACGGCGCCGGGATCCCCTTCCTGCGCTACCTGCCGGAGCGGCTCGGTCCGCTCGGCGAGCGGGTGGCGAAGGAGCTCCGCGAACGGCTGGGCGAGGAGCCCTCGTTCGTGGCCTTCGAGGGCTGGGACAGCGTCACCGTCCTCGCCGAGGTACTGCGTTCGCACGGCACGGACCGGGCGGCCGTCGCAGGGGCGTGGCCGAGGGTGGCGGTGGAGGGGACCCGGGGGCCGATCCGGTTCTCGCGGACGCCGGGGATCAGCGTCTGGCAGTGGGACCGGGCACCGGTTCGTGTGGTCGACCGGGATCCGCAGGACATCGGCCGCTTCCGGATCCTGGACGGGGAGGGCGAAGGCGTGCGCTGACCCGGCCGCCCGGCGGCGTCCCTCAGACGCGGGTCAGGTGGGCGCGGTACCAGGGGGCCGCGGAGGGGAGCAGGGCGAGGGCCGTGGGCGTGGGGCGCAGGCCGGTCAGCCGCCAGATGGGGTCGGCGCGCTGGTGGTAGTCGCGGGCCAGCAGGGAGAACTGCCGCTCCGTCACCCGGCCGGGACGCTCGCGGAGTCGCTCCACGCAGCGGTCCCACGGCCACTCCTCCCGCACCTCGGGCAGGATGCCTTCGGTGGCCAGGGCCGACACGAGGTCGGCGCTCTTCACCGGGGCCGGGTGGCTCGCGTGGTGGATCCCGCCGCGCAGGGGGCCCGGGGCCGTGGCCAGGGCGTCGATCAGGCGGGCCAGCTCGCAGACGTCGATCACGGAGAGCAGCGCGCGGCCGCCGTCCCAGTTGGCCGGGACCCGGTCGACCAGCTCGGCCAGGGCCGGGACCACCCAGCGGTCACCGGCGCCCAGCACCAGACCCGGCCGCAGGACGGTCCCGCCGGCGGCCAGCACCGGAGCTTCCGCCGCCAGCCGGCTGCGGCTCGCGGCGGACACCGGGTCCGGGGCCACCTCGTCGACGTCGATGCCGCGATGCGGGAGGTTCCCGTAGACCGCGGCCGTGGACAGGTGGACGATCCGGCGCACGCCCGCCCGCACGGCCTCCGCGAGGAGGGCTCCGCCGCCCACGACGTTGACCGTGTGGCAGCGCTCCTCGTCCCGCCCGATGTAGGAGGCCAGGTTCACCAGCGCGGCCGCGCCCTCGCAGACCCCGCGCAGCGACCCGGGGTCGCACAGGTCCGCGGGCACCCACTCCACGCCTTCGCGCGCCGCACCCGGGGTGCGGGCGAGGGCCCGCACGCGGACATCGGGACGGCGGGCCAGGGCGTCCAGCGCGGCAGAGCCGATGAAGCCGGTGGCTCCCGCCAGGACGATCACCCGGGGTCTCTCGGATATGTGCATGGGCTCGATTCCCTCGACGTGGTTACGGCGCCCGGCAGGGTGCTCCGCTGCGTCCGTACGGCTCTTCTCGTGCTTCTTGGAGCGGACGCCTCAGCGGGCGGTCCAGCCGCCGTCCACCGGGACGGTCGCGCCGACCACGAAGGACGCCTGGTCGCTGAGCAGCCACGCGGCCGCGTGCGCGATCTCGCGGGGGTCCGCCGTACGCGGCAGCGGGGCCATGGCGTGCAGACCTTCCTCCAGGCCCGGGTTCAGGTCGAACCACTGGGCCGTCATTTCGCTGCGCGTGGTGCCGGGAGCGATGGCGTTGACCCGGATGCCCTGGGCGGAGTAGTCGGCGGCGGCCTTCGTCAGGCCGATGACGGCGTGCTTCGCCGCGATGTACGCGGCGGACGCCGGGGTGCCGACCAGGCCCGCGACGCTGCTGTTGTTCACGATCGCCCCGCCGCCCGGCAGCATCGCGGCGATCTCGTACTTCATGCAGTTCCACGTGCCGAGGACGTTGGTGGCCATCACGGCCTCGAAGTCCGTGTTCTCGGTGAGGTGCAGCGGCGCGGGCACGGTCCCCAGCCCCGCGTTGTTGAAGGCGGCGTCCAGGCCCCCGAAGAGCTCCACCGCCCTGTCCACCGCCGCCTCGACCTCTTCGGCGCGGGCCACGTCGACGACGGCGTAGGCGGCGGTGAAACCCTCGTCCGTCAGCTCGCGGGTGAGCGCGGCCAGTTGCTCCTCGCGCCGGGCGGTGAGGAGCACCGAGGCCCCGTTCTCGCAGAACACCCGGGCGGCGGCCGCCCCGATCCCGCTGCTCGCGCCCGTGATCAGGGCCCGCTTGCCCACGAGGAGGCCGGTCTTTTCCGTCATGGTGAGTCTTCCGTCTTCCGTCTCGCGCGGTCCGGTTCGGTCCGCCCCGGCGGGGTTTTCAGGGAGGGTTCGCCCGCGCACTATTGGCTGGAAAAAGCCCCTTCGCGCGGTCCGGACCGGCCCAGGAGTACAGGAACCGTGCGGTGGCCGTTCGAAACGAACGAGAACTTAGGCCGGAGTTCATCGGCGGGTACGGCCAGGGCGATGTCGGGGAACCGCTCGAAGAGCGCCGACAGGGCGATGGCGACCTCCATCCGGGCCAGGTTCACGCCGAGGCAGTGGTGGGCTCCGTACCCGAACGACACGTGGTCGGCGCGGGTGTCGCGGGTGATGTCGAAGAGGTCCGCCCCGGCTCCGTGGTGGAGCGGGTCGCGGCCCGCTCCGGCGAAGCAGACGACGATCGCGTCGCCCTGCGGGATCCGCACGTCGTCGTCGATCTCGATCGTCTCGACGGCGAAGCGCAGGATGCTGTGGGCGCCGGGCGGGTCGGCGCGCAGGGATTCGTCGATCACGTCCTCCCACGAGGCCTTGCCGTCCCGCACGAGTTCGAGCTGGTCGGGGTGCGTGAGCAGGGAGACCACCGCGTTGTCGATGAGGTTCACCGTCGTCTCGTAGCCGGCGGTGAAGAGAAGGATGAGATTGTCGAGCAGTTCCTTCTCGCTCATGTCCGCCGCGCCCGAGTCGCGTGCGGCGACAAGGCCGGATGTCAGGTCGTCGGCAGGGTTTTCCCTCTTGTGCGCCACGACTTCGTTCAGGATTTCGTACATGGCTATTCCGTTTGCCACCGCCTCCTCGGGGGTGATCGAGGTGACGAAGAAACTGTCGATGATCTTCTGTAGGGGATCGCGGGCGGAATGTGGAATTCCGAAGAGCTCGCAGACGACGGCGTGCGGGAGAACGTGGGCGAATTCCTTGCGGAGGTCCACGGGCCGTCCCGCCGGGGTCTGTTCCAGGCGGTCCAGCAGTCCGGCCGCGATCTCCTCGACGCGCGGCCGCAGGGCCGCCACGCGACGCTTGGTGAACTCCCCCGCCACCGGCTTGCGCAGGCGCGCGTGCTCCTCGCCGTAGGCGGTGACCATGTTCTGTACCGAGACCCAAATGGACAGCGGCCAGTCCTGGTCGACTTCTCCGTTGATCCACGCCGGCCAGTGCCGGTACGCGTCCTTCGACACCCGGGGATCGGTGAGCAGGCGCTTCACGAGTGCGTAGTCGGTGACGGACCACGCCTCCACTCCGCCAGGAAGCACGATCCGCGCGGCTCGGCCCAGGGAGCGAATTTGCTTGATTTCCCCGTGAATGTCCTGGCCGAGCGGATCGATGACGAACGGGCACTGCCTGCTCACAGGAGTATCCCTCCTACAACTGCTGGTGACGGTGAGTCCGATGACGTCACAGGCTGGCACGCCCACGACCCTGCCGCCACTTTGCGCAGGGGTGTCTCGGCCAGTGGATCGCAGGAAATCATCGGCCATTTCGTAGGAAAGGGAGGAGATTAGGCCGAAACGGTAATTGCTTCCAGCGAGGCGAAGAAGACCCGCTGGCCGCCCTGATGGCCGGACACGCTCAGGGAGAGGGTGTCGTTCCGGTTCCGCGTCACCGGCTGCGCCTGGATCAGGCAGGGGGAATGGAACTCCACGTACCGGTCGAAGGTCAGGTGGAGCGCGGTGGGGTACAGCCGGGTGGGGCCGGCGACGGCGAAGGCGGCCTGGTGGGTGGCCTCGAGGAGGACCATGCCGGGGACGTGATCGTTCTCGCGCGCGAACAGCGTCTTGTTCGTGGTGTGCGGCCGCAGGGTCCAGCACCGGGGGTCCACGGTGGGGGCCAGCAGGACGTGGCTCGGCTCGGTCCGCAGGACGAGGGAGGGGTCCACCGGTTCCGGCACGGGCAGGAGCGGCCGGGCGTCCGCGTGTTCACCCCGCATCCGGCGGTAGGCGCCGGGAGAGGTGCACGTCAGGTTGCCGCCGCCGGTCGCGATGACCTGGCCGTCCTGCACCACGGTCATGTGGCACACCATGCCGGAGAAGCGGGTGCCGCGGCGTCTGACGTCGGTGCAGACGACATCGATGTGGACGGGGGAGCCGCTGTCCGCCGCCAGGAGAGCGGGATCGATCCGGTAGCGGATGTCGGACATCAGGAACTGGTGCCCGATGGGGACTCCGTACTCGGCGTGCGAGAGCAGGATGCCCGCCTGGCGGATGGCCTCCGCGATCACGGCGGGCGAACGGAAACCATGGAGCGCGGTATGGAACGGGTGGCTTTCAGGCCAACGCAGCGTCACGGTGAATCGGTCGGGAGCAGTTCGTTCCCAGGCCGAGAGGAACACCTCGGAGGTGTCGGGACGGTGCACAAGCCAGTTGGGTATGGCCGGAGGCCTTGCATCTGAGACCCCGACCGACGGTCTTTGGGTGTTTTCGCTCGCATAGGACCTGATTAACATGATTTCCCCTCCGGACTTCGAGGCACATTCGAGCCAGTCGTGGTATGTCTCGGTTCGCCGCAAGATACGTGCTGCCTGGTATAATTTGCAACGGCTGTTTTCGGTGACATGCTCATACCCCCGAGGAGGTGCATCGGTGGCCGCCAGCACCGTGGAAGGAGCGAAGTTGTCTCAGAGGGAGGCATCTCGGCGCACCCGGCAACTCATCGTCGAGGCCGCCGGCGCCGTGTTCGCGGAGAAGGGCTTCAACGGGGCCACGATCGCGGACGTGTACCAACGGCTCGGCCTGACCAAGGGTGCGTTCTACTACTACTTCAAGGGCAAGGAAGAGCTGGCCCAGGCAGTCCTGGCCAGCCAGATCGACACGGTCGGCTTCCCGATCCTGCCGCGGAGCACCCGGCTCCAGGAGATGATCGACAAGGGCATGCTCTTCGCCGTTCAGATCCGCAGCGATCCGATCGTGCAGGGCAGCCTGAGGCTCTCCCTGGAGCGCGGCAGCCACCACGAGCACCGCCTGCGTCCCTACCAGGACTGGATCGACCACAACCGGTTCGCCCTCGGGCAGGCCCGGGAGTGCGGCGAACTCCACGCACACGTGGACCTGGACGCGGTCGCCAACCTCATCGTCGGCGGCTTCACCGGAGTGCAGGTGCTCTCGGAGGTGATGTCCGACTGGGAGGACCTGGAAGTACGGGTATCCGTGCTGCTCAGGCACGTCATGCCGATCATCGCGCTGCCGACGGTCCTGGCCGAACTCGACATGGCTCCCGGCCGCGCCGAGCGGGTCGCCGCCGACCTGGAGCGGCACTTGCGAGAGCGGGCCGAGGCTGAATCCGTCGATCTGGTCGAGCTCCAGGCCTAGTCCGTCCGTCGCCGGAACGTCCCGGCGACCGCGCGTTCCTCCCCGCTTTCCTCCCCGCTTTCCTCCGCCGGGCGTCTTCGACGCCCGGCGGAGGGTTTTCCGCGGCCGGACCGGCGCTCCGGGCAGCTACATCAGATCTTCCGATGACCATTGCCTACCTTCATGCAGGTTTGTTTCCATGGGCGCGGCCCCGAGCCACACACGAGGCTCTTGACCGACCACGGAGAACCCACATGATCAAGCTCGATGACATCCGCCGGCACGCGGCGGGCGGCGCGACGCGGGATGCCTTGGTCGACGGCCAGGTGCGGCTGACCTGGGGCCAGTTCGCCGAGACCGTGGAACGGACGGCGGCCGGACTTGCCGAGCACCTGCCCCAAGAGGGCGCGGTGCGGGCGGTCTTCCTCGCGGGGAACAGCTGGCAGCTCACCGTCGCGATGAGCGCCTGCGCCACCCTCGGCGTCTCGTGCACCGGTCTCGATCCGCAGAGCGGCACGGACGACCTGGGCCAGGTGCTCTCCTGGCTGGAGCCGTCCGTGGTCTTCGTGGCCTCGGAGCACCGGGCCACCCTCGACCAGCTCGTCTGGCCCAGCGGCCCGCAGGCCGTGCACGTGCTCCTGGACGGGGTCACGGCGCCCGGCGCCCCGGCCGCCCCGGGCAGGCACCAGGCGCTCAACTTCGACCTGCTGACCTCGGCGGAACCCCTGCGCACGCTGCCGGCGCCCCGGCCCTACGAGTCCTTCGCGGTCAGCGGGCGCGGTGAGGGCCCCTCCCGGATCGCCGTGCGCCGCACCCCCTCCGAGGGCCGCCACTTGGTCGACCTCGTCGACGAGTTCGGCCTCAACCGGGACGACGTCCACCTGGCCTCCGCCCCGCCGACCGAGCCCACGGCCCTCGCGCTGGCCCGCACGATGCTCGGCATCGGAGCCACCGTCGTCCTCGCCGACGGAGCCGGACCCGAGGCCCTGACCGGCATGCTCGTCGCCGAGCGCGTCAGCACCGGCGTGATCACCCCCTCCGCCCTGCACGGCGTGCTCGGACTGCCGGATGCCGCCGAGCCCTCGCCGCGCACCCGCCACCTGCGGTTCCTCCTCACTCCCGGCGCCCACCTGGGCCGGTGGACCGTCAACACGGCCTGGGAGCGGCTCGGTCCGGTGCTGCACACCGCGCTCGGCAGCGCGGAGACCGGGCTGACCGCCGTCATGGGCCCAGAGGAGCTGCTGGTCTCGCCGCCGCGCTCGGGCCACACCACGCTCGGCACCACCGTCGCCGTCCTCGGCGAGGACGGGCAGCCGGTGGCGCAGGGCGAGAGCGGCCGCCTGGCCTTCGCGGGCCACCAGGTCATGGACGGCTACCTGGATGGCGAGACCGGGTTCACCTCGCTGGACCTCGGCTGGGGTGAGGAGCGCTTCCTCGTCACCGACGAGTCCGGGTACGTGGACGAGACCGGCCGGCTGCTGGTCACCGGGCGGGTCACCGAAGTGCCCGTGGTCGTCCGCGATTCGGCGGTCGACACCGAGCTGTTCCGGCTGGAGTCGGACCTGCTCAACCTGCCCTGCCTGCGCGACACCGCCGTCATGCGGGTCAGCAGCCCGGTGCTCGGCGACGCGATCGTGGTCCCCTTCATCGCCGTGGCGGTCGGCCGGGAGGCCACCGGGTACGAGGCGCTCAGCGCGGCCTGCGCCCGCCGGGTGCCGTCGCTGCCCGCGCACGTCATCGCCGTCGACACCATCCCGTACAGCCCGACGGGCCGGATCCGCACCACGGACCTGCTCGACGCGGTGCTGCCCATCATCACCCTGAACCTGCAGCTTGAGCAGTCGATGCAACAGGAGATGTCCGCGTGAACCTGCCCTCCTTCGACGACCAGCCGTACGAAGAACTGCTGGTGGAGGACTTCGAGACGGCCTTCTTCGCACTCGAACTCGAACTCCTCGACCTGCCCTGCGTGAGGGACGTCGCGGTGATGCGCACCCGGCTGCCCGAGGTGGGCGAGACGCTGGTGGTGGCCTTCGTACCGCTCCTGGAGGAGGACCAGGAGACGGGCGGGCGCCAGGCCGCGCTGGCCGCCTGCGAGCGGCGCATGCCGTGGGTGCTCTCGCACGCGGTGGCCGTCGACGCGATCCCGCGCGCGGCCGACGGATCCGCGCGTACGGGGGTCCTGATCGACCGTCTGCTCCCGCAGATCGCCCGGGACCTCCTGTCGCCGATGGAGATGTCCGACTAGTCCGCTCCGCCCAGCCCGCCGGCCACCACGAAACGGGGGCTGACCTGTGGCCATGCCCTCCCTGCGGGCATGGCCACAGGTATGTCCGGAGTCGTGCGGGAACGTGCAGCGTGCATACTCGCTCTGCAGTTATACCTGCACCGTGGTATGTTCCTGTTCTCCGAGGCTCTGAGTCTCGCAGAAGGGAGCCCCTGCCGTGCAGTTCCAGCAGTTACGCTCGTTCCGTGAAGTAGCCGCCGAGATGAGCTTCACTCGCGCCGCTCGCAACCTCCACTACTCGCAGCCCAGCGTCACCGCCCACATAAAGAACCTCGAGGACTACATCGGGGCCGAGCTGTTCCATCGCGCCGGCGGCCGGGTCCAGCTCACCGAGGCGGGCATGCGCCTGCTGCCGCACGCGGAGAAGATCATTCTGATCGCCGAAGCCGCCTGTATGGACGCGGCCTCCGCCGGCCGGACCCGTCCCGCTGCCTGACCAGCCGCCGGACGGTTTTGTAATGCCTTTCCATTCGGCCCGGCCATGTATCCGAATTACTTGGATGGATGCCGGGCCGAACTTATTTCCGGGCATTCGGAATTCATCATTCCGCAATATCGAAAAACGCGACCAGGCCTTCCCCGTGGCGTCGACAAGGCTTCCCCGCCTGGTTGTTGACGTATCCCCCTGGAACGTGATGGCGCCAGGGTTGGCGTAGATGGGCAATTGTTCGTGCGCAGCCCAACAAGAGCTGATCGGCGGCCGTGCCTACGCTCGGGTCAATCGAACTGTGCGCCCGGCAGCGGTCGCGTGTATTACCCCTGGAGAGGACACCAAAATGGGTCAGGTCCCGATAGTGGATCAGTCGGCCGGCGAGGCTCCGAACGACCTCATGACGGGCGACTCCTACCTGGAGAGCCTGCGTGACGGCCGCCAGGTCTTCGTGGACGGCGAGCTCGTCAAGGACGTGACGACGCACCCGGCCTTCGCCATGGCCGCCCGGTCGACCGCGCACCTCTACGACGCGCTCCACCACCCGGACACCAAGGACCTGATGACGACGGTCGACCGGTACACGGGGTACCGCGTCCACCGCTTCTTCACCCCGGCGCACTCGCCCGAGGACCTCATCAAGGCCCGTGACGCCATCGAGCACTGGGCCCGCCTGAGCTACGGCTTCATGAACCGCACGCCCGACTACAAGGCGTCGTTCATGGCCGGCCTGGCCGTCACCCACGACTTCTACGAGCCCTTCGGCGACAACGCCCGCGCCTGGTACGAGAAGTACGCCCGCCAGGGCCTCTCGATCAGCCACGCGATCGTCAACCCGCCCGTCGACCGCAACAAGCCGGCGCACGAGATCCGCGACGTCTACCTCAAGGTCGTCGAGGAGCGCGGGGACGGCATCGTCGTCGAGGGCGCCAAGCTCATGGCCACCGCCTCGGCGCTGAGCAACGTCGCCTTCGTCGGCCAGATCCACCTGGCCAACCTGGAAGCCGGCAAGGCCGAGGACATGGCGCTGGCCTTCATGGCCCCGCTGAACACCCCCGGCATGAAGGTCGTCTGCCGCACCTCCTACGAGGGCAAGGCCACCAGCCCCTTCGACAACCCGCTCTCCAGCCGGTTCGACGAGAACGACGCCGTGCTGGTCTTCGACAAGGCGTTCATCCCGTGGGAGAACGTCCTGATCTACCGGGACACCGAGAAGATCCACCAGTACTTCCCGCGCTCCGGCCTGCTCTCCCGCGGCTTCTTCCAGGGCGCGATCCGCATGTCGGTCAAGCTCGAGTTCATGGCGGGCATCCTCGACAAGGGCACCCGCATCAACGGCACGGACGGCTTCCGCGGCGTCCAGGCCGGCCTCGGCGAGCTGCTCGCCTGGCGCCACCAGACCTGGGCCGTCACCAGCGCCATGGCCCTGGACCCGGAGGCCGGCCCGGCCGGCACCGTACTGCCGCGCATGGACTACTCGGCCGGCTACCGGGCGCTCGCCCCGCTCAGCTGGGAGCGCACGCACCGCTTCTTCGAGGAGCACCTCGCGGGCGCGCTGCTGATGACCCCGTCCAGCGCCAAGGACCTGCAGAACCCGGAGCTGCGCCCGCTGCTCGACCGCTACTACCGCGGCACCGGCGCCACCGCCGAGGAGCGCACCAAGCTCTTCAAGCTGGCCTGGGACGCGATCGGCACCGAGTTCGGCGCCCGCCACGAGCTGTACGAGCTCAACTACGCCGGCGGTCCCGACCAGGTGCGCCTCGACACCCTGAACTGGTCGCGCGGCGCCGGTCTGCTCGACAACTACGGCGACCTCGTCCAGAGGGCCATGGACGACTACGACCTCGACGGCTGGACCCGCGGCCGCTGGGCCCAGGAGAACTGACCGTCAAGCCCGCGTACGGACGGGTGCCCGCGGCCGACGCGCCGGGCGCACCCGTCCGCGCCCAGCAGAGAGGCCCGGCCATGAACCACGACCTGCGCGATGTGATGCGTTCCTTCGCCACCGGGGTCTGCGTCGTCAGCACCTACACCGACCAGGACGGCGTGCGCACCCACAACGCGATCACCGTCAACTCGCTCACCTCCGTCTCCCTGGAACCGCCGCTGGTGTCCCTGAGCTTCCGTCACGACTCGGAGTTCTTCGCCGAGCTGCTGCGGACCGGCGTCGTCGGGATCTCGATCCTCGGCGCCGAGGGCGAGTCCACCGCCCGCGCCTTCGCGCGCCGGCGGCCCGAGCGCGACCAGGCGCTGACGGAGGTGGCCGGAGCGCCGGGCGAGACCACCGGGACGCTGCTGTTCGACGCGGCTGCCTGGATGGAGTGCAGCCTGCGCGACCACGTGGTGGCGGGCGACCACGTGATGGTCATCGGCGAAGTCGTCGCCATGGGCGCCCGCGAGACCCAGACCCCTCTGATCTTCCTTCAGGGCGGCTTCCACAGATTCGAACTGGAACAGGTGTGACGTGCGTGCGAAGAAGCTGCTGAGCTGGCGGGTGCTCCTCGGGGCGGCCCTGGCCGTATCAGCCCTGACCCTGCTGCTCCTGCCCGGCGCCCCGGCCGAGGCCACGGCCTCCACGGCGCAGGCCGCGGCGCGTACCTCGGGCCCGGTGACGGTCTGCCTGGTGACCCGCGACGCCCCGAACCGCGAGCGCACCGTCAAGGTCGCGCGGTGGGCCTCGCAGGTGCTGCTCGAGGAGACGCTCTCCTACGCGGGCACCTGCGCCTCGTACGGCAGCCCGAGCGCGCTCGGCAACGGCAACCTGCGGACGTACGCTCAGATCGAGGGCTCCAAGCCGCTGACCGTGGGCATCGTCTTCCCCAAGTCCACGCTGACCGGCATGCCGACCACGATGACCGACGGCAACCACTGCTACGACATCGACGGTAACGGCACGGTCAACGAGCACACCGAGTGCGTCGGCGGCCACGAGCGCCCGCTGGACCTGCCCGCGCAGTTCACCTCGCTGCCGGGCATGCCGCTCAAGTGGGCCCTGGTCAACTTCAACCCGATGGGGCACGGCCCGGAGCACATCTACGACCACCCGCACTTCGACTTCCACTTCTACACGCAGTCGAAGGCGGAGCGCGACGCGATCCGCAGCGGCCCCTGCGGCCTGGCCATCAACTGCGACGACTACGCGACGGCCACCAAGCCGCTCGCCCCGCAGCACATGCCGCAGGACTACACGGACAAGGGCGTGGCCGAGGCCGCCATGGGCAACCACCTGGTCGACCTCACCTCGCCCGAGTGGGGCTCCACCGCCTTCACCCAGACCTTCATATACGGCTCCTACGACGCCAAGATCAGCTTCCTCGAGCCGATGATCACGAAGGGCTGGTTCGAGGGCATAGCCGCCGGGGTCAACCCGAGCCGCTGCTGGCCGGTCAAGCAGCCGCAGCAGTGGCAGACGAGCGGCTGGTACCCGCAGGAGTACTGCATCGACTACCGCGCCAACCGCGGGGACTTCACCGTCTCGATGAAGAACTTCAAGAAATCCGCTGCCTGAGTCGACAAGACCCAAGCCATTGGCCGACCGGCTTCACCCCCGCCGCACCGGGGGTGGCCGGCGGCTTCCACCGAATCCCCGGAGTAGGCGAGGAAAGGGCCACCGTGATCGCGGACAGCACAGCCGGCGCACGACGACCCCGCGCCTTCCACGAATTGATAGGTGACTGACACATGTCCCGTGGATTCTCGATCGGCATCGTCGGAGGAGGCGCGGCTGCAGTCTGCTTGATCGACGCGTTGTCGCGAACACAAAGCGAACCGGGCAGCCTCACGGTCTTCGAACCGTCACCGCACCTGTGGCGCGGGCGTGCCTACCAGGTCGACACCGAGACCCTGAAAGTCAACGCGACCCCCGACGACATGTCCGTGCGCGCCGGCGACCTCCAGCACTTCGAGAACTGGCTGGAGACGCGGGACAAGGTCATAGGGGTCCGCACCGGAGTCGACCGCTGGTCCGGGAGCCGCTTCGCCCCCCGGACCGTCTACGGCGAGTACCTGGAGCAGACGGCCTACGCCGCGCTCGGCGAACTGCGCCGCCAGGGCTGGCGGGTCGACCTCGTCGGCGAGGGGGTCACCTCCGCGAGCCGCGCCGCCAACCGGGTGCTGCTGCGCACCGGCAACGGCCGCGCCCGCGCCTTCGACTACGCCATCCTGTGCGTCGGCGGCGACAGCCCCAAGGACGTCTACGGTCTGGGCGACACCCCCGGCTTCGTCGGGGACCCGTACCCGATCGTCAACAAGCTGGCGGACGTCGGCGAGCGCGAGCACGTCGCGATCATCGGCAGCGGCCTGACCGCCATCGACATCATCCTGTCGCTGGCCGCCCAGGGGCACCAGGGCAAGATCAGCCTGCTGTCCCGGCGCGGCGTCCTGCCCGGCGTGCGGCAGAAGGCGGTCCCCTTCGAGCTGCGGCACTTCACCCCGCACCGGATGGAGGAGCTGGCCGCGATCCACCCCGAGGTCACCCTCGACGACATCGCCACCATCATGCGGGCCGAGTTCCGCGACGTCGGCGCCGACCTCGACGCGGTGGTCTCGGAGATCATCCGGGTCGACCTGGAGGACCCGGTCGACCGGCTGCGCCGGCAGATCGAAGAGGTCGACTCCCCCCACATGGGCCTGCGCATCCTCCAGCGGGCCGTCCCCGAGACCGGCCCCGACGTCTGGCCGATGCTGCGCGAACAGGACAAGGTCCAGCTGCTGCGCGCCCACTACCGCACGATCATGAGCCTGTGCTGCCCCATGCCGCCCGGCAGCGCCGGAGTCCTCCTCGACCTCGTCGAGGCGGACAAGCTGGAGATCGTCGCCGGGCTGCAGAACATCACCCCGAACCCCGAGGCCGGCTTCGACATCGTCACCGCCGAGGGGCACGACTTCACGGCCGACCGCGTCATCAGCGCGGTCAACGCCTCCGAGGGGCGCATCCCCACCAGCGCCGCGCCCCTGGTCACCTCGCTGATGCGCAGCCGCGTCGCCAGCCGACACCCCCACGGCGGCCTGCACATAGCGCGTCCGACCAGCCAGCTCACCACCAACGGCCGGCCCGACCCGCGCCTGTACGGGCTCGGCAACATCGCCGCCGGCTCGCTCTTCTTCACCTTCGGCATCCCCTCCCTGGTCGACCGGAGCCAGGACATCGTCGGCGCGATCCTGCAGCACGCCGAGACCGTCACGGCCGCGACCCAGGAGAACGAGGACGTCCTGCTCACGGTCTAGCCGCGAGCGCACCCGCACCCCCGCGAGCGAACCCGCACCCGCACCCGTACGCCGCCGGAAAACGACCCGGAGATTCCGGAGATGAGGACCCCGAGCATGAGCATCACCGAGACCGACCGGCCCGCCTACCTGGCGGACACGCACACAGGCCTGCCGATCCCCAGCGAGCCGGTCTTCGCCACCCACGAGGAGACGCGCCGCCACCGCAAGCAGCGGCTCGCCGCCGCGCTGCGGCTGTTCGGCAAGTACGGCTTCGGTGAGGGCATCTCGGGCCACATCTCGGTCCGCGACCCGGAGCACGAGGACCGGTTCTGGGTGAACCCCTTCGGCGTCTCCTTCAACCTGGTCCGCGTCGCCGACCTCATCTGCGTCGACTCCGCGGGCACCGTCGTGGAGGGCAGGCACCGGGTCAACCCCAGTGCCTTCGTCATCCACTCGGCCATCCACGAGATGCAGCCGGGTGCCACGGCGGCCGCCCACGGCCACACCGCGCACTCCCGCGCGCTCGGCGCCCTGGGCCGCCTGCTGGACCCCATCGACCAGGAGTCCGCGGCCTTCTACAACCGCCAGGTCCTCTACGAGGAGTACGAGGGTCCCTCGGTCTCCGCCGAACTCGGCCGCGACATCGCGGAGAAGCTCGGCGACAACCGCGCGATCCTCCTGCGCCACCACGGCCTGATAACCGTCGGCGGATCGCTCGACGAGGCCGTGCACTGGTTCTTCACCTACGACAGCTGCGCCCAGGTGCAGCTGCTCGCCCGGGCGGCGGGCACGCCCAAGAGCTTCACCCATGAGCAGGCCGTCGCAGCCGGGGACGGCTTCGGCAACGAGCAGCTGGGCTGGTTCAGCTTCCAGCTCCTCTGGGACGAGATCATCCGCGAGCAGCCCGACTTCCTCGAAGAGGACTAGCCCGCGGGACGTCTCCCCGGCCGGCACGACCACCGAAAAATCACCGAAAAGACCACCGAGGAAGAAGAGGCACCACCATGAACATCCTGCTTTTCGGAGCCAGCGGACACATCGGCAGCGCCATCGCCGGCGAACTGCTCTCCCGCGGCCACTCCGTCACCGGCGTGACCCGCACCGGTGAGATCGCGGGCAACACCCACGAAGGCCTCAAGGTGATCGCCGGTGACGCCACCAGCGCCGACACCGTGGCCGAACTGTCCGCGGCGGGCTACGACGCCGTCGGCTCGGCCGTCGGCCCCAAGCTCGGCGTCGACGACGACCACAAGATCATCGTCGGTGCGGCCAACGCGCTCATCGAGGGCCTGACGCGCAGCGGCGTACGCCGTGTCGTGGTCCTCGGCGGCGCCGGCAGCCTGGAGGTCGCCCCGGGCGTCAAGGTCATCGACAACCCGAACTTCCCGGCCGTCTGGAAGCAGAACGCCCTCGCCCAGAGCGAGGCGCTCGGCCTCTACCGCCAGGCCGACTCCCTGGACTGGACGTTCATCTCCCCGGCCGCCCAGATCGAGCCCGGTGAGCGCACCGGGACCTACCGCGTCGGCGGCGAGCAGCTCCTGGTCGACGCCGAAGGCAAGAGCCGCATCAGCATCGCGGACTACGCGGTCGCCTTCGCGGACGTACTGGAGCGCGGCGAAGCGATCCAGTCCCGCATCACCGTCGCCTACTGATTCCGCGTTCCCCGGAGGGGATCAGCAACATGACTTCACCCGCGACACCGAAGGCCGCCGGCATCGTCCGGTTCGCCATCATCCTCGGTGCACTCACCGCCCTCGGCCCGCTGGCCAACGACGCCTACATGCCGGGCCTCCCGCAGATCGCCGAGGACCTGCACACCAGCGCCTCGGCGGCCCAGCTCAGCCTCACCGCCTGCCTGCTCGGCCTCGGCATCGGCCAGCTCATCGCCGGACCCGTCAGCGACGCGCTCGGCCGCCGCCGTCCGCTCATCGCCGGTCTGGCGCTGTTCGCCGTCACCGCGCTGCTCTGCGCCTTCGCCCCCAACATCTGGACGCTGGTCGGGCTGCGCGCCCTCCAGGGCCTCGGCGGCGCCACCGGCATCGTCATCGCCTCCGCGGTCGTGCGCGACCGGCACACCGGGCCCGCCGCGGCCCGGTTCTTCGCGATGCTGATGCTCATCACCGGCATCGCGCCGATCCTGGCCCCCGTCCTCGGCGGCCAGCTGATGCTCGTCACCTCGTGGAAGGGCATCTTCATCGCCCTCGCGATCGTCGGCGCCCTGATGCTCTTCGGCGTCGCCGGCGCCCTGCCCGAGACGCACCCCGCCGAACGGCGCGTGCGCGGCGGCCTCAAGGCAACCGGCCCGATCTTCCGCCGGCTGCTCGGCGACCGGGTGTTCGTCGGCTACAACCTGGCCTGCGGCTTCGCCTTCGCCGCGATGTTCGCGTACATCTCCGGCTCGACCTTCGTGCTCCAGTCCATCCACGGGATGTCCCCGCAGGCCTACAGCGTCGTCTTCGGCGTCAACGCCCTCGGCCTGGTCATCGCCGCGCAGGTCAGCGGCCGCATCGTGCACAAGACCGGCCCGCGCGCACTGCTCGCCACCGGTCTGACCGTCTCCGCGGTCGGCGGCCTCGCGCTGCTCGCCGTCGTCCTCACCGACGCCGGGCTGGCCCCGCTGCTCGTCGCGCTCTTCCTGGTCGTCTCCAGCGTCGGCCTCGTCCTGCCGAACTCCTTCGCGCTGGCCCTCCAGGACCACGGTGACGTGGCCGGTTCGGCCGCCGCGCTGCTGGGCCTGTCCCAGCACCTGATCGGCGCGGCCGTGGTCCCGCTCGTCGGCCTCGCCGGCGAGGACAGCGCGGTTCCGATGGGCATCGTCATCGCCGTGCTCGGCGTCGGCGGTCTGCTCTTCTTCGGTCTCACCAAGGGCCACCAGGCCGCCGGCGAGGAGTCCGGCGCTCCGGCGACCGAGGAGCAGGCGCCCCAGGCCCGGCCCTCCCAGGTCCACGAGCCGGTCTAGGCACCTGGCGAGACAGGCTCCCCCAGCGGATTGCCCACCGGGGGTCCGTACGGCCGCACCACCGTACGGACCCCCGGCACCCGGGGCCGCCATCCCGGGCGGCGACAGGCCCACACCTCTTCCCTTTCCACCGAAACCGATCGAGGCACAGCCACCATGACCCTCGCCACGCACGCCACGGCCGTCGACACCTGGCGGCTGCTGCCCGCCGCCCAGCAGCCGTCCTACCCCGACCCGGTCGCCCTGCGCTCCGTGCTCGACGACCTCGCCTCCTACCCGCCCCTGGTCTTCGCCGGCGAATGCGACCGGCTGCGCGACCGGCTCGCCGACGTCGCCCGGGGCGAGGCCTTCGTCCTCCAGGGCGGGGACTGCGCCGAGAGCTTCGACGCCGTCAGTTCCGACCAGGTCCGCGACAAGGTCCGCACCCTGCTCCAGATGGCCGCCGTCCTCACCTACGCGAGCTCCGTGCCCGTGGTGAAGATCGGCCGGATCGCCGGGCAGTACTCCAAGCCCCGCTCCAAGCCCACCGAGGTCCGTGACGGCGTCGAACTGCCCGTCTACCGCGGCGACTCCGTCAACGGCCTCGCCTTCACGCCCGAGTCCCGCACCCCGGACCCCGAGCGGCTCAAGCGGATGTACCAGTCCTCCGCCGCCACCCTGAACCTCGTACGGGCCTTCACCACCGGCGGCTACGCCGACCTGCGCCAGGTCCACGAGTGGAACCGCGACTTCGTCGCCGCCTCTCCGGTCGGCGAGCGCTACGAGCGCCTCGCCGGGGACATCGACGACGCCCTCACCTTCCTCGCCGCCTGCGGCGCCGACCCGGCCGCCGTCCACTCCTCCGAGATCTTCGCCAGCCACGAGGCGCTGCTCCTGGACTACGAGGCCGCGCTCACCCGCGTCGACTCCCGGACCGGGAAGCTGTACGACGTCTCCGGCCACATGATCTGGATCGGCGAGCGCACCCGTCAACTGGACGGCGCCCACGTCGAGTTCGCCTCCACGGTGCAGAACCCCATCGGAGTCAAGCTCGGCCCCACGACCTCCGCCGACGAGGCCCTGCGCCTCATCGACAAGCTGGACCCGCAGCGCGAGCCCGGCCGCCTCACCTTCATCACGCGGATGGGCGCCCGCAACGTCCGCGAGATCCTCCCCGAGCTCATCGGCAAGGTCACCGCCGAGGGCGCCCGCCCCGCGTGGATCTGCGACCCGATGCACGGCAACACCTTCGAGGCGCCCAGCGGCCACAAGACCCGCCACTTCGACGACGTGCTCGACGAGGTCACCGGCTTCTTCGAGGTCCACCGCGCGCTCGGCACCCACCCCGGCGGCATCCACATCGAGCTGACCGGCGACGACGTCACCGAATGCGTCGGAGGCGGCGCCGAGGTCCGGCTCGCCGACCTCGGGCAGCGCTACGAGTCCGCGTGCGATCCGCGCCTGAACCGCAAGCAGTCGCTCGACCTGGCCTTCCGGGTCGCCGAGCTGTACCGCGACCGCCAGGCGGCCGGCGCGGCCCGCCGCGAAGCCGTACCGCGCGAAGCCGTACCGGCCGCCGCCTGATCCCGAGCGTCCGATCGACGTACCGTCCTGAAGCAAAGGGAGAAGCCCATGTCCGTGCGTGCCCTGCGCGGTGCCATCCAGCTGGAAGTCGACGAGCGGGGCCACCTGCTGGACGGGGTCCGCAAGCTGTTCCAGGAGATGCTCCTCGTCAACGGGCTCGACCAGGACGACCTGGTCAGCGTGCTCTTCACGGCGACCCCGGACCTGGTCAGCGAGTTCCCGGCGGTGGCCGCCCGGGAACTGGGCGTCACCGACGTGCCGTTGATGTGCGCGCAGGAACTGGACATCGCCGGGTCCCTGCCCCGCGTGGTGCGGATCCTGGCGTACGCCGAGTCGGACCTGCCCAAGCCCGACATCAAGCACATCTACCTGGGCGGCGCGGCCGCCCTGCGCCAGGACCTGGTCACCGCCGGAGATTCCAGATGATCCGCTCCGCCGTGGTGGTGGGGACGGGCCTCATCGGAACCTCCATCGCCCTGGCCCTGTCCCGCCGCGGGGTGGCCGTCCACCTCATGGACGAGAACGACTCGGCCGCCCGCACGGCCGCCTCCTTGGGCGCCGGCACCCTCGGCGCCCCGAAGACCACCGTGGACCTGGCCGTACTGGCCGTCCCGCCGGCCCAGGTCGGCGCCGTCCTCGCCGCCCAGCAGAAGCTGGGCCTGGCCCGCTCGTACACCGACGTCGCCAGCGTCAAGACCGAACCGGAGATCGGGGTCCTCGCCGCCGGCGCCGACCCCGTCAGCTTCATCGGCGGACACCCCATGGCCGGCCGGGAGCGCTCCGGCCCGCTCGCCGCCTGCGCCACCCTCTTCGAGGGCCGCTCCTGGGTGCTGACCCCCACGGCCCACACCAGCCGCGAAGCGCTCAACATGGCGCTCATGATGGTCTCGCTGTGCGGGGCGGTGCCCGTCGTCATGGACAGCGACGCGCACGACCGGGCCGTGGCCCGCGTCTCCCACACCCCGCACGTGGTCGCCTCGCTGATGGCCGCCCGCCTCCAGCACCTCCAGGAGGACGCCTGCCGGCTGGCCGGGCAGGGGCTGCGCGACGTGACCCGGATCGCCGGGGGAGACCCCCGGCTGTGGAGCGACATCCTGGAGTCCAACGCCACCGCGGTCGCCGACGTGCTGACCGAACTCGCCGAGGACCTCCAGGTCACCGTGGCCGCCCTGCGGGGCCTCGCCACCGACGATGCCGACGAACGCGCCCAGGGCACCACGCTCCTGGCCGACCTGCTCGGCCGCGGCATCAGCGGCCGCGACCGCATCCCCGGCAAGCACGGACACCCGGTACCCGCCTGCGCGCCGGTCCGGGTCCTGATCGGGGACCAGCCCGGCGAACTCGCCCGGCTCCTCGCGAACGCCGCCGAACTCGACGTCAACATCGAGGACATGACCATCGACCACTCGCCGGGCGACGAGAGCGGCCTGGTCGAGCTGATGGTCGCCCGCGGGACCGCCGTGACCGTGTCCCAGGGCCTGATGAGCGCGGGCTGGCGGGTCCAGCGGATGGGGCCGATCGAGGCTCCGCCGGTGGCCGTCGGGGTCTGACCCCGGGCCGTGCGACCTCGTGTCGTGCGACCTCGCGTCGTCTGCTCCCTGTGTCGTCTGCCCCCTGCGTCGTCTGACCCCGCATCCGCGGATCCCCGTACGACCCCTTGGTCCGACCGCCCACCACGCCGGCCCACCACGCCGCACGACAGAGGATGACCCTTGAGCACTTTGCGATGGCTCACCGCGGGCGAATCGCACGGCCCCGCACTCACCGCCGTCCTCGAAGGCCTGCCCGCCGGGGTGGAGATCTCCACCAAGGCGGTCGCCGACTCCCTCGCCCGACGCCGCCTCGGCCACGGCAGGGGTGCCCGGATGGTCTTCGAGCGGGACGAGGTGACCTTCCTCGGCGGCGTCCGCCACGGCCTCACCCAGGGCGGACCGGTGTCGATCCAGGTCGCCAACACCGAATGGCCCAAGTGGCAGACGGTGATGGCCGCCGACGGCGTGGACCCGGAGGTGCTGGCCGGCCGGGCGCGCAACGCCCCGCTCTCCCGCCCCCGCCCCGGCCACGCCGACCTCGCCGGGATGCAGAAGTACGGATTCGACGACGCCCGGCCGGTCCTGGAGCGGGCCAGCGCCCGCGAGACCGCCGCCCGCGTCGCCGTCGGAGAGGTCGCCCGCGCCTTCCTCCAGCAGGCGTACGGGATCACCATCGTCAGCCACGTCGTCTCGCTCGGCGCGGCCGTCGCCCCGGAGGGCGTGGTGCCCGGGCCGGAGGACACCGAACGCGTCGACGCCGACCCGGTGCGCTGCCTGGACCCGGAGGCCTCCGCCGCGATGGTCGCCGAGGTCGACCGGGCCCACGAGAACGGCGACACCCTCGGCGGAGTCGTCGAGGTGCTCGCGTACGGACTTCCGCCGGGCCTGGGCAGCTACGTCCACGGCGACCGGCGCATCGACTCCCGGCTCGCCGCCGCCCTCATGGGCATCCAGGCCATCAAGGGCGTCGAGTTCGGCGACGGCTTCGGCCTCGCCAAGGTCCCCGGCTCCCTCGCCCACGACGAGATCGAGCGGGACGGGCAGGGCGCCGTCCGCCGCCGCACCGCCCGCTCCGGCGGGGTCGAGGGCGGCATGACCACCGGCGAACCGCTGCGGGTACGCGCCGCGATGAAGCCCATCGCCACCGTGCCGCGCGCCCTGGCCACCATCGACGTCGCCACCGGCGAGCCGGCCGTCGCCCACCACCAGCGCTCCGACGTCTGCGCGGTGCCCGCCGCGGCCGTCGTGGCCGAGGCGATGACGGCGCTGGTCCTCGCGCACGCCGCGCTGGAGAAGTTCGGCGGGGACTCCCTCGCCGAGACCGCCCGCAACCACCGGGGCTACCTCGAGAACCTGGCCGTCCGATGAGCGCCCCGACGCTGGACACGCCGGCGCCGGCGGTGAGCACCCGGATCCCGGTCGGCGGGGACCGGCCGTACGAAGCCGTCGTGGGCCACGGGCTGACCGGCGAGACCGGGCGCGTCCTCGGCTCCGAACCGCTGCGGGTGGCGATCGTGTACTCCCGCCCGCTGCTGGGCACGGCCCGGCGGATCGCCCGGGAGCTCAACCACGAGGGACGCATCGTGGTCTCCCTCGAAGTGCCCGAGGGAGAAGCCGCCAAGGACATGACCGTGGTGGTGGGCCTGTGGCGGGCCCTCGCGGACGCCGGGTTCACCCGCTCCGACGCCGTCGTGGCCGTCGGCGGCGGCGCCACCACCGACCTCGCCGGGTTCGCCGCCGCCGGCTGGCTGCGCGGCGTACGCCTCGTCCTGGTGCCGACCACCCTGCTCGGCATGGTCGACGCCGCCATCGGCGGGAAGACCGCCGTCAACCTGCCCCAGGGCAAGAACCTCGTCGGCGCCTTCCACCCGCCCGCCGGGGTGCTGTGCGACCTGGACCTGCTGGACACCTTGCCGCGCGCCGACTACGTCAGCGGCCTCGCCGAGGTCATCAAGGCCGGGTTCATCGCCGACCCGGAGATACTGCGCCTGGTCGGGGAGGACCCGGCCGGCGCCCGCCACACCCGTGAGCTCGTGGAGCGCGCCATCCGCGTCAAGGCGGAGGTCGTCACCGAGGACTTCCGCGAGGACGGCCGCCGCGAGCACCTCAACTACGGCCACACCCTGGGCCACGCCATCGAGCGGGTCTCCGGCTACCGGGTCCGCCACGGCCACGCCGTGGCCGCCGGCATGGTCTTCGCCGCCGAACTCGCCCGGCTCGACGGCCGGCTGTCCGCCGCCGACACCGAGCACCACCGCGCCCTCCTCACCGCCGCCGGGCTGCCCACCACCCACGGCGGAGCCTGGGGTCCGCTGCGCGACGCGATGGGCATCGACAAGAAGACCCGGGGCAGCCGGCTGCGCCTGGTCGTCCTCGATGCCATCGGCCACCCCGCCCTGCTGACCGGCCCGGACGAGGCGCTCCTCGCCGCCGCCTACGAACGGCTCGCCCGGTGACCCGGCCCGGAGTCCGCTACGCCCGCGCCCGCGCGATCCGCCGCGCCCACGCCGACACGGATGTGGCCGCTGCTCGGGTGCCCCTTCCGGCCCCGCTCCCGCCGCCCGCGGCGGCCCGTGGCCGGGGGGTGGTCCCGGCCCGTGCCGCCGCGGCCTTCCCGGCCCGTGCCCGGGCGCCGTTCCCCGCCCGGGCCGGGAACGCCGTCGCGGTCCCGGTCCTGCTGGGCGCCGCGGTCCCCGCCCGGGCCGGCGCACCCTTGCGCTCCTGGGTGCCCGCACCGGCCAGAGCACTCGTACCCGTACTCGAATCCCCCGAACAGGAAGGCCCGTCATGACCGCCGCCACCGCCCCGCAGGGCCCCGCGTCCGCCCTGCTCTGGGGGGACGCCGACCGCCGGGCCGTCGAGGTCGCCCGCGCACTGACCGTGGACGCGGTCGAGGCGGCCGGACACGGGCATCCCGGCACCGCCATGAGCCTCGCGCCGGCCGCCTACCTGCTCTTCCAGCGGCTGCTGCGGCACGACCCCCAGGACCCGCGCTGGGCCGGCCGCGACCGCTTCGTCCTGTCCTGCGGCCACGCCAGCCTGACCCTGTACACGCAGCTCTACCTGTCGGGCTACGGGCTCACCCTCGAGGACCTCAAGGGCCTGCGCACCGAGGGCAGTCTGACCCCCGCGCACCCCGAGTACGGGCACACCCCCGGCGTGGAGACCACCACCGGCCCTCTCGGCCAGGGCCTCGCCAACGCGGTCGGCATGGCCATGGCGGCCCGCCGGGAGCGCGGCCTGTTCGACCCGGAGGCCGCCCCCGGCACCTCCCCCTTCGACCACACCGTGTGGGCCATCGCCTCCGAAGGCGACCTGGAGGAGGGCGTCGCACACGAGGCCAGCTCGCTCGCCGGACACCAGCGCCTGGGCAACCTCGTCGTCCTCTACGACGAGAACCGCATCTCCATCGAGGACGACCGGCAGATCGCGCACTCCGAGGACACCCTCGCCCGCTACCGGGCGTACGGCTGGCACGTGCAGGAGGTCGACTGGACCGCCACGGGCGATTACGTCGAGGACGTGGCGGCCCTGCACCAGGCGCTGACCACCGCCCGCGAGACCACCGACCGGCCCTCGCTCGTATCGCTGCGCACGATCATCGGCTGGCCCGCGCCCAAGAAGCGGAACACCGGCGGCATCCACGGATCGGCCCTCGGCGCCGAGGAGGCCGCGGCCGCCAAGGCGGCGATGGGCCTCGACCCCGCGCTCTCCTTCCAGGTCCCCGCCGAAGTCCTGGCCCACGCCCGCCGGGTCGCCGACCGCGGCGCCGAGGCGCACCGCCAGTGGGACAAGACCCTTGCCGACTGGCGCGCCCTGAACCCCGGGCGCGCCGAGCTCTTCGACCGGCTCTCCGAGCGCCGGCTGCCCGAGGGCTGGCAGGAGAGCCTGCCGGTGTTCTCCGGGGGCGGCGAGATGGCCACCCGCAAGGCGTCCGGCGAGGTGCTGAACGCGCTGGCCGGCGTACTGCCCGAGCTGTGGGGCGGCTCCGCGGACCTCGCCGAGTCCAACCTCACCACCATGAAGGGCGAACCCTCCTTCATCCCGGAGGAGCTGGCGACCGAGGCGTACTCCGGCCACCGGTACGGGCGGACCCTGCACTTCGGCATCCGCGAGCACGCCATGGGCGCCATCCTCAACGGCATCGCCTTGCACGGCGGGACCCGTCCCTACGGCGGCACCTTCCTCGTCTTCTCCGACTACATGCGCCCCGCCGTGCGCCTCGCCGCCATGATGAAGCTGCCCGTCACCTACGTCTGGACCCACGACTCCATCGGGCTCGGCGAGGACGGCCCCACCCACCAGCCCATCGAGCACCTCTGGTCGCTGCGCGCCATCCCCGGCCTGGACGTGGTCCGGCCGGCCGACGCCAACGAGACCGTCGTCGCCTGGCGCACCATCCTCGAGAACGCCGACCGCCCGGCGGGCCTGTGCCTGTCCCGGCAGAACCTGCCTGTGCTGGAGCGCACCGAGGAGAGCGGGCTGTCCCCCGCCGAGGGCGCCGCGCGCGGCGGGTACGTCCTGGCCGAGGCCGAGGGCGGACGCCCCGAGGCCATCCTCATCGCCACCGGCAGCGAGGTGCCCATCGCCCTCGACGCCCGCCGCATCCTCCAGGACGGGGGCCTCGCCACCCGCGTCGTGTCCATGCCCTGCCTGGAGTGGTTCCAGGCACAGGAGGAGGAGTACCGGGAGGAGGTGCTCCCCGCCGAGGTGGCCGCCCGCGTCTCCGTCGAGGCGGGCTCCAGCCTCGGCTGGTACGCCCTGGTCGGCGCGGCCGGCACCTCGCTGGGCATCGACTCCTTCGGTGCCTCGGCCCCGTACCAGTCCCTGTACGAACTCCACGGCCTGACCGCGCCGAAGGTCGCCGCGGCCGCCCGCGCGAGCTTCGAGCGCGCCCAGCGCAGGGGCTCCGTACGATGACCGCCGTGACAACTCCCGTACTGGAGGCCCGGATACCCGGCTCCAAGAGCATCACCAACCGGGCGCTGCTCCTCGCGGCCGCCGCCCCCGGCCGCAGCCGCCTGGCCGCGCCCCTGGTCAGTGACGACACCCTCGCCTTCCGGGCCGCGCTGACGGACCTGGGCACCGGAGTGCGCGACATCGGCGACAGCGGCTACGGGTACGGAGACGGCTCCGGCTACGGCGACGGCTCCGGCGAGGTCTGGGAGGTCACCGGGCGCGGCGCCGGACCGACCGGCCCCGGCCGGGTCTGGTGCGCCGACGCCGGGACCGCGGCGCGCTTCCTGCCGCCCTTCGCGGCCACCGGGCACGGGGAGATCGCCTTCGACGGCTCCGACCAGTTGCGGGCGCGCCCGCTGCTGCCGCTGCTGGAGGCGCTCACCGGGCTCGGGGCGAAGGTGCACGGCACGGGCCTGCCCTTCACGCTCGCCGCGCGGGGGCTGGCCGGCGGCCGCATCGAGCTGGATTCCGGGCTCAGCAGCCAGTACCTCTCCGGGCTGCTGATGGCCGCCCCGCTGATGGGCGGACCGCTCACGGTGGACGTGCCCCGGCTGGTCAGCCGTCCGTACGTGGACATGACCCTGTCCCTGATGCGGCACTTCGGCGCCCGGGTCGAGGAGGAGGGCAGCGCGATCACGGTCCACCCGGGCGGCTACCGGCCCACGGACCTCGACATCGAGCCGGACGCCTCGACCGCCTCGTACTTCTTCGCGGCGGCGGCCGTCACGGGGCGCACCGTACGGGTGCAGGCGCTGGGCACCGGCAGCCTCCAGGGCGACACCGCGTTCGTGGAGGTGCTGCGGCGCGCGGGGGCGCAGGTCACAAGCACCGCGGAGTGGACGGAAGTCACGGGCACGGGCCCGCTGCGCGGCGGATTCACCGTCGACATGGGCGATATCTCGGACACCTTCATGACGATGGCCGCGATCGCCCCGCTCGCGGACGCCCCGATCACCATCACGGGCATCGCGCACGCCCGACTGAAGGAGTCCGACCGGATCGCCACCGTCGCGGAGAATCTCCGCGCGCTGGACATCCGGGTGGAGGAGGGCCCGGACCGCATCACCGTCCACCCGGGCACGCCGACCCCGGCGACCGTCGACTGCCACCGCGACCACCGCATCGCGATGTCCTTCTCGGTACTGGGCCTGCGCGCCGCCGGCATCACCCTCGACGACCCGGCCTGCGTGGCCAAGACCTTCCCCGGCTTCCACGAGGAACTGCGCCGGCTCTTCGGCACCTTCGGCTGAAACGCGCGGAGCGGCGCCCCCTGACGGGGCGCCGCTCCGTGTTCGCGCGGGTGCGGGTGTGTCAGTCCCGTCAGCGGACGACGTCGAAGACGTTCAGCTGCAGGCCGTTGTCGTACGCCGCGTGCTCGACGAGCTTCAGCTTCTGCGCGTCCTTGTCGGTGGCGCTGAAGAGGCGCTTGCCCGCACCGAGCAGGAGCGGGAAGACGAGCAGGTGGTAACGGTCGATCAGGCCGGCGTCGGAGAGCGCCCGGTTCAGGGCGGCGCTGCCGTGCATGATGATCGGGCCGCCCTCGGTCTCCTTGAGCGCGGCGACCTCGTCGAGGGTGCGCAGGATCGTCGTGTCGCCCCAGTCCGACACCAGGTCGCCCTCGGTGAGGGTGGTGGAGACGACGTACTTCGGCATCACCTTGTAGTCGGCGAAGTCCTCCATGCCGGGCCACACCGGGCTGAACGCCTCGTAGCTGGTCCGGCCCAGCAGCATCGCGCCGGCTTCCTTCTGCTCCCGGCCCTTGATCTCGAACGCCTCGGGCAGGAACTCGACGTCCTTGAAGGTCCAACCGGAGTTCCGGTACCCGGGCTCGCCGCCGGGGGCCTCCACGACACCGTCGAGGGAGACGAAGGCGGAGCTGATGATCTTGCGCATCTGGGGTTCCTCGGAATCTCGTGGCCGGCTCTCGGCGGTCCGTTCGGCACGCCCCGCGACCATGTGCGTGGCTGCCGCGGCATGCCCTTCATGATCTAAGACCGGGGCTCTTCGGGAAACTCATCGGTCCCTGCGGCATTTCTTTCGGCGGAGGTGTCCGAGGGCGCCTCCAGCTTCGTGTGGAGGATCGCGCGCGCCTGTTCCGCGGCGCGGGCGATGCTCTCGGAGACGAAGTCGAGGAAGCGGGCGATGTTCTCCATGCGGGTGCCGGCCGGGGTGTCGGCGCCGAGGACGGCGACGCCCTGCCGTGCCGTCTCCACTATCTGGGCGGCGGAGCGGGCGCTGGCCATCATCGACTGGTACCAGATGTCGTCGTCGACGACGTAGCGCTCGCGGCGGCCTTCCTCGCGTTCCCGGCGTACGAGGCCCTGCTCCTCCAGGAACGTGATCGACTTCGACACGGACGCCGGGCTGACCTGGAGGCGCTGGACGAGTTCCGACGCGGTGAGACTGCCCGTGTCGGTGAGGGTGAGGCAGGTCATCACCCGGGCCGTCATGCCGGGCATGCCCGAAGCCATCATGACGGTGGTGAACACCTCCTCGTAGGCGCGTACGGCCTCGGCGTCCCGTCCGTAGGCCTGCGGGGCCGCCTGCGGTCCGCGGGGCGTGGTGTTCTTGCGCCGGTGCGCGCGGGCTTCGGTGGCGCGGTGGGCCAGGTCGGCGCGATAGGCGCCGGGGCCGCCGTTGCGCATGACCTCGCGCGTGATGGTCGAGGTCGGCCGGTCCAGCTGTCTGGCGATCTCCGCGTAGGCGAGGCCGTCGGCCACCCCCATGGCGATCTGCTGGCGTTCCTGCTGGGTGAGCCTGCCTCCCGGCATCGCGGTCTCCTTCGTGGGTCGTCGTGCCTCCAGTATAGCGTTCACTTCCACCTCATTGCAACGTCCTGAGTGGCTGTCGTTGCATTCATCTCCAGGCTTTCGCAACGATTACATGCCTCTGACCTGCGATTTTAAAGATTCATCGCAACGAACTTCTTGCCGAGAGTTGGAAAGCAACGTAGCTTTTCCTTCATCGGAAACAACGAGTCGCAGGAGAGAATCATGCAGAAGTTCGCCACCACCGCCCCGATCTCCGCCGTTCTGGACATCCCCGCCGGCACCGTCCGCTTCATCGCCGCGGACCGCGCGGACACCGCGGTCGAGGTCCGCCCCGCAGATGCCTCGAAGGGCCGCGACGTCAAGGCGGCCGAGCAGACCCTGGTCGAGTACGCCGACGGGGTCCTGCGCATCGCGGCCCCGGCCAAGAACCAGCTCCTGGGCGCCTCTGGTTCCATCGAGGTGACCGTCCAGCTGCCCGCCGGCTCCCACGTCGAGGCGAAGGCGGCCGGCGCCGAACTCCGGGGCGTCGGACGCCTCGGTGACGTCGTCTTCGAGGCCGCGCAGGGCTCGGTCAAGCTCGATGAGGCCGCGAGCGCCCACCTGACCCTCGCGGCCGGCGACGTCTCGGTCGGCCGCCTGGCCGGCTCCGCCCGGATCAGCACCCAGAAGGGCGACCTGAGCATCGTCGAAGCCCTGCGCGGCACGGTCGAACTGCACACCGAGTACGGCGACATCTCGGTCGGCGCCGGCCGCGGGGTCAGCGCCACCCTCGACGCCGGCACCGCCCTCGGCCGGATCAACAACTCCCTCAGCAACACCGAAGGCGCCGCGGCCGGCCTCGCCATCCACGCGACCACCGCCTACGGCGACGTCACCGCCCGCAGCCTCTGACATCCCTTCACGAAGGAGCACCGCTCATGACCACCTGGGCCATCACGGCGAACGATCTGCGCAAGTCCTACGGCGACAAGACCGTCCTCGACGGCATCGACCTGGCAGTCCCCGAAGGAACGGTCTTCGCCCTGCTCGGCCCGAACGGCGCGGGCAAGACCACAGCCGTCAAGATCCTCTCCACCCTCGTCTCCCCGGATCCCGCCTCCGGCGAGATCCGGGTCGGCGGCCACGACCTGGCTGCCAACCCGCAGGCTGTGCGTGGTGCGATCGGGGTCACCGGGCAGTTCTCCGCCGTCGACGGGCTGATCACCGGTGAGGAGAACATGCTCCTCATGGCCGACCTGCACCACCTGTCGAAGGGCGAGGGGCGGCGAGTGGCCGCCGAGTTGCTGGAGCGTTTCGACCTCACCGAGGCGGCGCAGAAGCCCGCCTCCACCTACTCCGGCGGCATGAAGCGCCGCCTCGACATCGCCATGACGCTGGTCGGCAACCCGCGGATCATCTTCCTCGACGAGCCGACCACCGGCCTCGACCCCCGCTCCCGCCACAACATGTGGCAGATCATCCGCGAGCTGGTCTCCGGTGGCGTCACGGTCTTCCTCACCACCCAGTACCTGGAGGAGGCGGACGAGCTCGCCGACCGGATCGCGGTGCTCAACGACGGCAAGATAGCCGCCCAGGGCACCGCGGAAGAACTGAAGCGGCTGATCCCCGGAGGCCACGTACGACTGCGGTTCTCCGCCCCGTCCGCGTACCAGTTCGCCGCCGCCACCCTCCGCGAGGCCGCCCGGGACAACGAATCCCTCACGCTTCGGGTCCCCGGCGACGGCAGCCAGCGCGAGCTGCGTTCCCTCCTCGGCCGGCTGGACTCGGCCGGTATCGAGGCGGACGAGCTGACCGTGCACACGCCCGACCTTGATGACGTGTTCTTCGCCCTGACGGGCACCGACCCGCGCCCCAGCCAGTCCAAGGAGAACGTCCGATGAGTTCCCTCGCCCTTGCCGTCCGTGATTCGTCGACGATGCTGCGCCGCAACCTGCTCCATGCCCGCCGCTATCCGTCTCTGACGCTGAATCTGCTGCTGACGCCGATCATGCTGTTGCTGTTGTTCGTCTACATCTTCGGAGATGTGATGAGCGCGGGCATCGGCGGCGGCGACCGCTCCGACTACATCGCCTACCTCGTGCCGGGCCTGCTGCTGATGACGATCGGATCGACCACGATCGGTACTGCGGTGTCGGTGTCGAACGATATGACCGAGGGGATCATCGCCCGGTTCCGCACGATGGCCATCCATCGTGGTGCGGTGCTCATCGGGCACGTCGTCAGCAGCGTGCTGCAGTCGATCGCGAGTGTGGTCCTGGTGGGGGCCGTCGGTGTGGCCATCGGGTTCCGTTCCACGGATGCGACGGCGCTGGAGTGGCTTGCCGCGTTCGGGCTCCTGGTTCTGTTCGCCCTGGCGTTCACCTGGATCGCGGTCGGGATGGGGTTGATCAGCCCGAACGCCGAGGCAGCCAGCAACAACGCGCTCCCGATGATCCTGCTGCCCCTGCTCTCCAGCGCCTTCGTGCCGGTGGAGGGGATGCCGGGCTGGTTCCAGCCCATCGCCGAGTACCAGCCCTTCACCCCGGCCATCGAAACCCTGCGCGGGCTGCTCCTCGGCACCGAGATCGGCCACAACGGATGGCTCGCCGTCGCCTGGTGCCTGGGCCTCGCGGTCCTCGGCTACTTCTGGTCCGCCGCAAAGTTCAACAGTGACCCGAAGTAGAGGCCGAGGCAGCACAGGCTCCCTCCCGCACCCCGCTCCGCCCCGAGGCGGCGTACCCCGACAACACGTCGGAGTGCGCCGCCTCGTTCGGATGTGGGTGTCCGGGGCCCGGGGCACGGACGGGCTAATGCCCGAGGTCACTCGGCTGATGGCTTCCAGGCAGCTGCGGCCGAAGCCGCCGCCCGTGCTCCCCACCACGCCATGAGCACCGTGCACACCAGTCCTGCGCCTCCCACCGTTGTCAGCGCTGCCAGTCTGTTCGCGCCGCTGGCCGGAAGTGGGGATGTGATGAACCACGACACGAGGACTGCGGCCACCACCGCGATCATGGCCGGTCCCAGCAATGACCATGCGGCGATCGAGTAGTACACCCGCTGGTTGCCGGCCAGCACCGAGACGGGGCCCAGCTCCCTTCCGGACCGCACGAACTGTGCCATTGCCCCTATGCAGGCCACGATCGCGACCACCGACACACCGATCAACGACAACAGTGCCAGCCACCGTTCGGCCACGAGTGCTTCTCCGGCGACGCCCATACCATTCACGCCAAAGACCTTCACCTGCGTGGCCATCGCCAATTCGGCGTTGGCGGCCTGCTCTATCCGTGCTGGTGAGAGCTGCCCCCCGTCGCTTGCCAGTACGAGATACCTCGGCCCGCTGGCTCCTTGCACGGGCTTCTCCGCCTGTCCTGCGCGGGCGAAGATTCGCGTGCCCGACGTGCGCTGCAGAGCCATCGTCCGCGCGAGGCCGCTGTGCCCCACGGTCTGGATCTCCGTAGGAGAAGAGGTACATGCGACGTTGATCCGCTGCCACACCGGGCACTCGGCAACTACATCAACCCGGCCTTGCTCCGGCAGGGACCACATCGTCAGCATGCTGATGTCGGTGTCCAGATGTCGTTGGAACGCCGCCATCCTGGAGGCGGACGGGGGCGTCGGTATGCTCGGCGAAACCTGAAGGACGCTGGTGCCCAGATGCTTCGCCGGCGTTTCAGCCCTCTGGCTCGTCTCGGTGAAGAGGCTGATGGCCACCTGGCCTTGAGCGGCCAGTCCGATCGCGATGACCAGAGCGGCAACCAAACGCGTCACCGAGCGGCTCCCGCCGGCCAAGCGGCGTCCGGCAACCAGCAACCCAGCGCTTCCGCGGCCGGCTCCCACCTTGGCCATGGCCGGTCCGGCCGCAGCCACGATGACACCGACGACGCCGGGCAGCAGCGCGAGAGTGACCACCGACCCAGCCGCCAGAACCGGCAGCCGCAGGTCGAGCGGCGCCAGATCGTTACAGCGGACAGTGACGAAGAGCGCCACAGGGAACAGCCACAGCATCCACTCCCGACGCCGCCTCCCGGAGACCGGGCGGGTCGACCCGCCCGTCTTGTAGGGGGGCTGCAAGAACAGCAGGACCGCCAGCACCGCCAGCGGCACACCCGTCACGACTGCTGCCAGTTGTACTGCGGCCGCGCGTGTGTCAGGGGCGAAGAGCACAAATTCCACCAGCGGCATCGGGACATCGACCGCCAGCACCGGTGCGATCGCCACCGCCGCCACAAGAGTGCCGAGCGCCACCGGCAGGGCCGCTTCTCCCACAGTGAACCAGCGGCGTGCGCCCGGCGAGGCGCCCAGGGCAGCCAGCACGGCAGTACGCCTGTCCCGGGCGGCGGCTCCCACCCTGGCGGCAATCACCACGAAGAGCGCGGCGGGCAGCCCCACCAGCGTCGCATAGGCCCAAAAGAACTGGTCTGGACTGAGGTTGTACGAATGCTCACCCAGCGGTGGCAGCTCCTGCTGCTCGCCTCCGAAGCCGGATACTTTGATCATGGCTTTGGCATCCAGCAGGTCCGCAGAGGGCCGCACATAGGCGAAGTATTCGCCCGGCGCTTCAAGCCCTTCGGCCGAGATCGTGCCCGCAACATCTCCGAACTTGTCCGCCTCGCCGTGACCGGCGTTCTTCAGCGCTGGGGAGACGAACACCTCACCCGGCTCGGGCCACTGCGCAAGGCCCGGTGGAAGCGGCGCGTCATCGACCAGTGGCTCGAGGTACACCACGTCGTACTGGCGGTCTTCTGCTGACGTGATCGTGGGGAACCACAGGAGCTTCGCTTCCTCGGTCGACGTGGGCTCAACGATCTGCCCCCAGCGAGCCATGCTGCGCTCGGCGCGCCCGTCGAACGAGGCGGAAGCGAGTACGAAACCGGCCACGGCCAGGGTGGCGACAGCCGTGGCCGCCACGAGTGCGAAGAAGCGGATGCGGCCCGCTTCGGCAGCCTTGGCCGAGGCCCGTCCCATACGGACCAGCTGACGTCGCAGCATGACGTTGCTCATCGGGTTCCCTGGTTCTGCACCAGCTGCCCGCCGGTGAGGCGGAGCTGGACATCGGCACGGGCGGCAACCCCCGCGTCGTGAGTGACGACGATCAGGGCGCAGCCGTGGGCGCGTGGAGTGGCATACAGGAGGTCGGCCACCGCCTCGCGTTGCTCTTGGTCCAGTGCACCGGTGGGTTCGTCGGCCAACACCAGGCTGGGCTTGTTGATCAGAGCGCGGGCCACGGCCACGCGCTGTCGCTCCCCTCCGGACAGGGCGTGGGTGGCTGTGGTGGTGGGGACACCGAGATCGGCCAGGAGGCTCTGGGCTCGGGAGTTGGCGCTGTCAGCCGCTTCACCGGCCAGCAGCGCAGCCAGCGTCACGTTCTCGACAGGCGTGAGCTCGGGCAGGAGTTCACCGAACTGGAAGACCATGCCCATGTGCCGGCGGCGGTGTGCGGTCAAGGCTTTGGGCGAGAGCGTGGTGATGTCCTGTCCAGCGACGGTGATGTGGCCGGAGGTAGGACGTATCAGGCCCAGGATGCACGTCAGCAGGGTGGACTTCCCGCTCCCTGAAGCCCCCATCACAGCGACGGACTGGCCGGAATGCACGGTCAGGCCGGCGCCGGACAGCAAGGTCCGGTCGGCGACGGAGTAGGTGACATCGTCGAGGTGAAGGACAGGCGAAGCAGCAGGATGGGGCACGCGTGACTCCAAGGCAGCACGGCACGGAACTGGCGGCGGACCGGTGATCACCTCGACCAGGTGCACGCCCCCCTACCTCTGTCATCTGCGCAGTTTCATCAGCCTGCTTTTGGGCCCCTGCGGCAGTAGGCCCACATCCCTGCCAAGGTGATGGCCGCCGTGTACAGGCAGAAGACCACGGTCGCTTCAGAGGGGGACAGGTGGGAACCGACCAGTGCCCGCACGAAGGACCGGTCGTCGCCGGAGTAGGCGGAGGCGTCGGTGAGCATCGCCCGGCCGGCAGCGAAGGGCAGCCAGTTCCCCACACCGTCCAGGCCCGGCAGGTACTCGAGCAATTTGCCGGCAATTCGTTCACCGATCAGCGGCCACAGGACCAGGAGGAGAACGGGGACGATCCGGCTGCGCAGCAGGGCGCTCAGAGCCATGCACAGCAGTGCCCAGCACCCCATCCAGGCGACAAACCGTGCGGCCGGCGCCACGACTTGGGTCCAGACCGGTTGCGAAGCACCGGAAACGGCCAGGGTCGCCGCGTAGGAGAGCGCCCCCAGCAGCACGCTGATGGCTGCCACAGCGGATCCGACGGTGAAGCCAACCGCGCATTTCGCCGCGTAGGCGGTTCGGCGCCCGTTCACGGCCAGCCAGGTCGTCCTCGCTGCGCCGGTGATCAGATCGTTCGAGACCGGACCCGTGCCAAAGATGAGCATGAAGAAGCCCAGCGCCGGGATCTGGGTGGACAGTGGTGCCCAGGTGATCGAGTCCGCCGCTACCGCAGGGCTTGCAGCACTCTGTCCGTCAAGGTCCAGAAGGATGGTGAGGCCCGTCAGCAAACTGAGCAGGGCAACAACGCCGAGCAGGATCCAGGTCGAACGCAGGGCGGTCAGGTGCCGCCATTCGTACCGGCAGGCCCTGGAAAACGTGTGGGCGGGTGTAACGGGCGTAAGGGTCTTGACCGTGGCTGGTGTCACGAGATCTTGAACTCCTCTTCCGCGACTTCAAGGTAGAAGTCCTCCAGCGAAGGCTTCTCCTCGTGGAGCCAGTACAGGGGTACCCCAGCCTTCAAAGCGAGCTCGCCGATCTGTACGCGATCCAGTCCGGTGATGGTGGCGCCCTGTCCCCCAGTAGGTTCGAGGCTCCCGCCGTGGGCCGCAATCACCGTGGCCAACACCTGCAGGTCCGGTGCCTGGACGGTTGCTGCACGCCGACCGGCCGCATGCTCCAGCACTTCCTGCATCGTTGCCGTGGCCACGACCCGGCCGCGGGTGAGCACCACCACGCGATCGGCCAGCTGCTCCATCTCGCCCAGGAGATGGCTGGACACCAGTACCGCCCTGCCCTGCGCCGCCTGAGCGCGCAGGAAGTTCCGCAACCAGTGGAGGGAATGGGGATCGAGCCCGTTCGCAGGCTCATCGAGCATCAGCACGGGAGGGTCGCCCAGGAGCGCCTGTGCGATGCCCACCCGCTGGGCCATACCGAGCGACAGCTCGGACAGCCGCAGCTTGGCCGCACTGCCGAGCCCCACCGTCTCCAACAGCTCGTCAACGCGTTCATCCGGGGCAGCGGATCCGGCCGCCACCATACGCAGATGCGCACGTACGCGATGGCGCGGATGCCCGGCCACGCCACCCAGTACTGCGCCCACGACAGAGCCCGGAGCACCCCACTCAAGCAGCGGTCTGCCGAGGAAGAGGGTGCGTCCTTCACCCCGCAGGAGCCCCAGCATCAACTGAATCGTGGTGGTCTTCCCCGCCCCGTTGGCTCCGACGAAGCCAGTCACCTCACCGGCGCGCAGGACGAGCGAGACGTCACTCAGGATTCGTTTGGGGCCAAATGACCGGCCGAGGCCTTGTGCCTCAACGAGCGTGTCGCCCTCGTCCACTCTGTGTGCTTCCTTCAGGAGCCGGCCCAGGCCTGACCGATGGTCGGCGGATGGGCTAGCCGTAACGGGCGCCATACTCATGTGGCTTCGGTTCATGTACGCTCTTCTTGCGTTATCGCAAGGGGGAGGAAGCCTTTAAGGTGACCTGAACAGGCGTGGAAACCGAAGGGTCCCCCACAGGCCTCTTCCCCCGATTACCTTTCCTTGGCTGCTTCAGCGGAATGGGTCTCTGCCGAATGTGCGGCCCGGTCTACTCCCGCACGAGGGCGATCAGCTGCCAGACGAGCACAGCGTGCACAAGCAGGCACGCTCCCCATGCTGCGCGCCCCCGCGTTCCATTGCGGTACACCGTGACCCATCCGGCTGCCATGAGAATCACTGCCAGGGCGACCAGACCCCAGGAAATGGCGAACCATGGCGCGGAGAGATCGGTGAAGATTCTCAGTGCCGCCACTGGCGCGAGCAGGAGAAGAGGCAAAGACCACGTGCCCTCCGTAGCCGCTTTCTGCACATCCTTTGTATCCGTCATCGAAGGCGCTCCCATGCTCATTCCTCAGGTTACCGGCAGGGGCTGGGTGCTCCCGGGCGGACCCAGCCCCTGTCAGTCAGTCAGAACGCGGTACTACTGACCTGCTTGCGGTCATCAGTGCAGAGCGTTCCAGATCTCTATGGCCGTCAGGGTGGGCGAGATGGCGGTGACCGGGAGCTTCTGCCACCACTTCAGGCCGTCCCACCACTTCTTGAAGTCGCTGAACTTGCCGCCGATGGCCTTGCTGAAGCCGCCGATCTTGCTGAGGGCAGCCTTGATGGCCTTCCACCTGTTTGCGACTCCCACCTCACCGTTGGCGACCTTTGTCACCTCGGTCCGCTCGGCCTGCGTGAGGCTTGCCGCCCCCGGAGCTTCCAGCAGAGCACGGGCGGTCTGCTGGACCCCCGCCTGCTGAGTCGTCGAGACGATCTGAGGTGCGGCCGTGCGGCCCTCTGAGGCCTGGGCCAAGCCGGCAGTACCGCCGAGAGCGATGGCGGCCACGGCCGAAACCGCAGCCATGCGCAGCGTATTACGATTCATTCGCGTTTTCCCTTGCGTCGTCGCAAGGGGGAAGAAGCCCTTGAGGGCAAACTGAACAGGCGTGGAAACCGACGGCTCCCCCGAGCTTCTTTCCCCCGATTACTCAGTTCTCGTCGAGCCCTCGGGTCAGGAGAGCATGACGAACCTCGGCGCTTCAAACTCCGCCGAGTCGTATGCAAGTTACCCACAAAATAATCACATTGGCCATTCATATCCAGCCAAGCCATGCGGGTATACCGACCTGGTTGGTCTGGCCGGGGCGTGCTCAGGGAACGTATCCCGCAGCTCTGCGTCTGATCAATCGACGAGCACAGTGAGGAAGTCAGGGCGACACGCCAGGGAGCCCTTTGCCTTACGTGAGCTGACACTCACTCAGGTGCATACCTGCCGAGCCTGGTCACCCCAGACAGCCCATGCTGCCGCCACTACCAGCCAGCCTGTCGCAAAATGATCCGGCAGTTACTCCAGACCCGACGGCCGGGATCAGTGATTCGAACCAGATCCGGTTGAAACAGAAACAGCTTTTTTGCGGGCCCGATGGTCAATATTCATGCCAGGACATCGCACAGAATGGCGAAAAACGGTACTCGGGTGACCTGAACCCTCCCCTGTGCGGCGGAACCCGCATCCACCGGCTTGATTGCGACCGGATCGGTTCGGGGCCGTGCAGGCCATGTCGGGGCTGACCAACGTCCGCCGGCCCGGCGGGCCGCACCCTGTACTGACTGCGCCGCTAACGGCAGCCGGGATGACTGTGGCCCTCGTGGTGACCTGCGCGCGCACAATCGCCGCTCGTTGACGCGGCTTCCCGCTCCGGGATAGAAGCCTTGCCGTGGCCAGGGTTCGAGCCCGTCGGGGCAGCGGACGGGACGATCAGCAGACTGATCAGGCCGGGTAGCCGACATCGATATAGATGTAACAGCCCAGGTCAGCCCGTGATCGTGCCACACGAGGGATGCCGCGCAGCCGAGGATCTGGTCTATTGGGGTGCCGGTAAGAACGCTGTCACCAGCCGCAAACGGCGAGGGTCATGTGCGGCGGCGTGCGGCGGGGTCGCGTTCGGCGACGTGTCGGGCGACGGAGTCGACTCCGGGGCGGGCGTATCGCTCCAGGGAGCGGACGGAGGCGTGGCGGGAGCGGGCCAGCAGCATCGGGGTGGAGGTGCCGTCCTCGGCGTCGTGTGTGAGCGCGCTGTGGCGGAGCCGGTGGAGCGTCCACCCGTCCAGGTCCTCGATGTCCTCGGGTGAGGCGAGGGGGTTGGCGAGCAGCCGGGTGTTCTCCTCGAAGATCTCCCCGGCGCGGCGGTAGGAGAGCCGGGCCCGGCCGGTCTCCGGACACACGTCCAACGTCGGCATTCCGGCCGGGGCCTTGCGGTCGGTGAGGAACAGCGGGCCGCGGGTGCGACCGGCGACGAGGCGGGGCAGGAGCTGTGCGGTGCCGGACTGCCAGTGAATCCACTCGGTCGCCCCGCCCTTGGCGGTGATCCTGCCGCGCTTGTCCTGCGAGTACAGGTCTTCGACGTTCAGGCACAGCACTTCGTCGGCCCGTGCGGCGGACTCGTAGAGCATCTTCCACTGCGTTTTCTCCCGCAGGGCGACGTCCAGGCGCCAGAGGGCGGCGATCTGGTTCTGTGCCAGGGCCTTGGTCCGGTCAGGCGATGCCGGACGCCGCTCGATGCCCAGCGTCGGATCGCCTTCAATCCAGCCTTGGCGCTGCCACCAGCCGATCGCCTTGCGCACGATGGACAGTTCACGGTTGACGGTGTCGGCGTCCATCTCGTCCGCCCGCGCCGCCGCCAGTTCGGCCAGCACCTCCGGCAGTGTCGGGTCGTCGATCGCGGCGACGGGGAAGGCGGGCGGCTTCCCGCCACGGCGGGCCGGGCCGGTCGGCGCCGGTTCGCCGGCCAGCATCCATCCCCACGTCGTCAGAGAGATCCGGTAGATCCGTGCGGAGGGCTTCGCGATGCCTGCGCCGGTGAGGTACCGCTCGACCGCCGCGATGTACGAAGCGGGCGGGGCAGACAGGGGCACGACCCGTCATTCCGGCCGCCGGGGCGAGGCGGACGCATTTACTGCGGCAGAGTCGGAAGGGCGGGACACGGACGTGACGATCGAACCAGTGACCGAGTCCGTGAGTGGGAGCGCGCTCCGGCTCCCGCGCGCCCATTTACTGCGGCACCACCCCAACGGGCGGTCAAGCGGCAGAAGTCCGATAAGCCGACCTCGAACCGGAACCGACTTCTACAGCCAACCGCTGTATCGCTGGCTCTCGCGCCGGGCCCAGCCCCCAGCATCATCCAGCGCTACATGTCCGTTCGCCGCAGCTATACGAGAACAGGGCCGTCTACGGGGAGACACACCAGCAGCAAGCGAACGGCGCAGCTGGAGTGACTGGCTGGGCTAAGGGGGGTGGGACCGGCGTTTTCGGTTACAGCACCAACGGGCCGGGCGTCGTTGGGAAGACCGCCAGCGCGAATCCAGCCGGGCGTTTCGAGGGGTGGCTAGACGTCACGGGGCGAGCGCAAATCGGGTTCAGGCTCGACGTGAAGGATCACATCTATCTGACTGGTGCGGTTCACCCCGGAGGCGCTGACTACGCTGAGTCGTTCGATGCAAGCGAGGATGCTGCGCCGGGAACAGTGCTCGTGATCGGCGAGAATGGTCTCTTCACCCCGTGCAGTGAGGAATACGACACGGCTGCAACAGGCGTGGTGTCCGGAGCTGGCGGACTCACGCCAGGCAGCATTCTGCAGGGGGAAACCAACGGCTCGCATCACGTTACGGTCGCATTGGCTGGACAAGTCTTCGTGAAGGCTGATGCCGAATATGGCGCAATCACCGTTGGAGACCTGCTGACTACCTCTCCCACCGAGGGCTACGCCATGCGAGTAGCGGACCGGACTCGCGCAGTCGGTGCAATCATTGGAAAGGCACTGACAGCGATGCCCAACGGGACGGGGCTGGTACGAATGCTGGTGGTGAACTCGTAAAGTCCGGCACCTGTTCGTCAAAAACCCGAGCAACACCCGAAGCCCCCGGCCTCTCCACTGGGAGGAACCGGGGGCCGTCGTGCGTGGTCCTCTACCCGCCCGACGCTGAGGGCGGGCGCCGCGTCCGCTGCGACGGCGAAATCCTCGGCCGCGCCCTCCCGAGCCGGCCACCGCACCGGCCGCCAGTGCTGGCCCGGCACGACTGGGCGGACGGTCGCGTCGTCTACCAGATGACCTACGACCCGGGTGAAACGACGTTCACCTTCATCCGCTCCTACCAGTGGCCCCAGCCCGGACTGCGGCCAGCACACCCGGCATCTGAACCACGAGGGGCGACCGGGAGATACGGGGCGGTAGCCGGCCCGCACGCGGGGACTTCCTGAACGCCCCTCCTGGACGCCCGAAATGATCCCGCTGATGTGGCCCCGGGGATGTCGCGGGGGTGTGCGGAATCGGATCGGTTGATGGACAGCGGCGCCACTCGGCGCGGCCAGGGCTACACCCTCCGCGTCACCACCGTCCCGGCCGTGCACCACGGCTCCTCGCCCGCTGCCGGCCGCTCGACGCCGCTCCGGCGGTCCCGGCCCAGCGCAAGGCCCATCGCGAGTGCGAAAACCGGGTCAGCGCTCTGGTGGATGTCCCACCGTAACGAAGCTCCTGGGCCTCAAGATCACCCCGTGGCGGGTTTCTGGCGCATCTGGGTCATGCCCCCTGTACGGGCGTCGTACGTCTCCCAGCGCAGGATCCCTCCCGCACGCCGCCGTGGCTACGCGCTGCTGACGGCGCGGAGTCCTCGGTGCTGCCGCTTGGGGGGCGCGGTTTCGTAGCGGGGAGCCGACGGTTCGCCGAGCTTGCCGTTCTGGATGCTGCGGGCTGCTTCCCGTACAGCGGCCGTAAGGGCCTCGACGGTCTCGTAGCCCGCGATGTAGGGATGCAGGATGTAGGTGCGGTAGCTGTGTTCCGGTCGCAGGACGAGGTGCCGGTCGACGAGTGAGCCCATGGCGGTCGACGCGGCGTTCTTGCTGAGGCCCACACGAGCCGCGAGTTCCTGCTGGGACATCCGGACCTCACCGCCCGGCTCCTGGAGGTCGATCAGCGCGCTCAGAAGGTCTTGGGCGCCGCGGGAGAGCTCCAGCTTGTGGAGCATTCCGTGCCCGAAGGTCGCCTGAATCAGCATGCCGCCGCCTCCTGGTCCTGACCGAGTTCCAACTGCTTGCCTCGTGGCGCGGGTGGGGCCTTGAGCAGGGGAAACGAGCCCTCTGGGGTTCCTTGCCGCAGCTTAGCCAGAATCTCCTGCTGACGATCCCCGTTGCCCATGAAGCCGATCAGGGGATTCACGAAGAGGACCCCGGGGCGGACCTTCTGGATCATGTGCCACTCTTCCAGGCGGCTGATGGCCCGGGTGACGTTGGCCCGCTCGACCCCGAGCCGCTCGGCGATCAGCTTGTGCGTCGCCTTGACCCAGCCCTCCTTCTGCTTGCCGATGCACCAGACGAGCACGGCGGACTGGATGGGGGACATGCCGTGTTGGGCGATGAGGGCGGCGAGGACCTCGCTGAGGAACTCGTTGCTGACGGCGCTGAAGCCTGCGGTCCCGTACATCTCGTGCGGGGCACGCTGGGTGACCCGGACGCTGACATCCACCTGCTGGACCGGCCGGCCCCGCACCGGCGTCTTCCCGATGAGATCCGCGAACCTCTCGGTCAGCGTCTCCCTGAAGTCCTCGCCGGTGTCTGAGACGGGCACGAGCGGAAGCTGCAAGTCGGACGCTCGACGGATGGGCTGGGGGCGCGCCATGTGCGTGGGTTCCGTCCTCACTCAAGGGGGAAGTCGGCACGGCACGTGGCTTAGCGGGTTGTTTCAGTCCACTGGGATGAATTCTCTCGGGCGGTATGACTTTTGCGTGTTGGCGTCGACACGCTCCTTGTAGGCGCCGGGGGCTTTCCCGTCACTGACCAGCGCGTTCGTGATTTTCTCCCACTTCAATGTGGCAAAATACTGTCGTTTGTGCTGCCCAGCGACACATCACCGCCTGTCGATGTGTCAGCGCTGACACATCGAGGTTGACGAACTCGCAGGTCAGAGCAGAGTTTTCGGAAGTGCCCTCTTTTCCATAAGAGCAGTGGCTGATGCCGTCTGTGGTGCGGAGTAGCGCCCGTACGCCCGATACCGAGTGCGGGTTGCACCGGGCGCACCTTCTGTGGCTGAGCCTGACACGGGTCTTGGCTTCCAGGGTTGACCCCTGCGCGACGAAGCCCCGCCCCCGGTGATCTCGGGTCGGCGGGGGCTTCGTCATTTCCCGGAGCGTCAGGACGCCAGGTGGGGTACCGCGCCCCGGAGGGCCTGGAGTTCGCGCTGGTAGGCGGCCAGCCTGCGGGTCCTGCCGATGGTCAGGGCGCCGATCAGCTGTCCCTCCTTGTGGTAGCTGACCTCCAGGCGGGGCTCACCGACGAGGTTGTGCTCGGCGATCCTCGCCTCGTCCGCGAGTCCGGGCAGGCCGACCGAGCGGATCCGGGCGCCGTACAGGTCCGACCAGAAGGACGGGATGGAGTCGAACGGCGCGGGCTCGTCAGGGTGCAGCAGGTTGTGGGCGGCCGCGGTCGCCTGTTCCACGGCGTTGGTCCAGTGCCCGAGGGTGACCGGTGCACCGCCGGCCAGCGGGTGCGGCACTCGTGCGACGTCACCGGCCGCGACGACACCGGGGACGACCGTGCCGTCGGGGAGCAGGGCCCGCAGGTACGGATCGCAGTGCACGCCGCCTTCGAGGGCGAGACCGGAGTCCGCGAGCCAGCCGGTGGCGGGTACGGCACCGAGGGCCAGGACGGCCGCGCCCACGGGCAGTTCGCTGTGGTCGGAGAGGCGCACGCCGGTGATCCGGCCGTCGTCGGTGGCGAGGAAACCGCTGACCGTGGTGTGGGTCCGCAGGTCGATGCCCGCTTCGCGGTGCATCGTGGCGACGAAGCCGCCCGCGACCGTTCCGACGGCGCGTTCGAGGGGCTGCGCGGCCGCTTCGATCAGGGTGACGTCGAGGCCGCGGGCCCGTGCGGCGGCTGCGACCTCACCGCCGAGGAAGCCGGCGCCGATCACGGCGAGCCGTCGCCCGGGGGCGAGTTCGGCCCGCAGCGCGACCGCGTCCTGCCAGCCGCGCAGGGTCATGACCCCGCGGGGCAGCGGGGGCCGGCGGGCCGGCCAGGGGCGGGCGGCGGAGCCGGTGGCGATGACGACCCCGTCGTACGGGAGCTGCGTGCCGTCGGCGAGGGTGACCGTACGGGTGCGCGGGTTGAGCTGGACGGCGGGCCGGCCGAGCTGCCAGCGGGCGTCGAGTCCGTCGGGCAATGGCAGCGCGGTGAGCGACGCCGGGTCCTGCGCTGTCAGGACGTCCTTGGACAGCGGGGGCCGGTCGTACGGCAGGTACGGTTCGTCGCCGACGATGGTCAGCAGGCCGGTGAAGCCTTGGGAGCGCAGTGCTTCGGCCGCCCGCAGACCGGCGAGGGACGCTCCCACGATCACGATGCTGCGGGGGCTCGTGAGGCTTGTGCTCACTGCCCCGCCAGAGCGTCGCCGGCCGCCGCGGGAGCTGCCGTGATGGTGATGGCGCGGGCGGGACAGACCACTGCGGCCTTCTCGGCCTTGTCCAGCAGGGCGTCGCTCGGGGCGGCGTCGTAGACGAGGTAGTCCTCATCGTCGAAGGAAAAGACCTCGGGCGCCGCGAAGACGCATTGCCCGTGGCTCTCGCAGAGGTTCATGTCCACGGTGATCTGCATGGCTGGCTCCGTTGGGGGGAGGGAGGGAGAGGAGGACGGTCCGGGGGATCGGGGCCCGGTGGGGGGTTCAGCTGACCGGGGGGTTGAAGCGGGAGTATCCGGGGCCGCTCCAGCGCAGGGTCGAGGCGGCGGAGATCTCCCGTACGTCGGTCACCGAGAACTCCACGAGGCGCTGCGCTCCGGGGACGAGGGACCGTTCCTCGGCGTCCCATACGGTGTGCGCGGTGCCGGAGACGTAGAGGGCGGAGCCCGTGCTCCAGTTCGGGAAGATGATGCCGGCGGCCGGATTGAGGGCCAGGTTGCCGAGCGTCAGGAACATCGCGTTCCCGATGTAGTCGGGCCAACGCAGCAGCGTCGGGGACAGGACCTGGACGAAACCGGGGTTCCCACCGCGGTGGGACGCGTCGGCGTCGCCGGTGTCGGAGGCGGTGGCGACGAAGAAGGTGTCGGCCTCGCGCACCGTCTGCTGCTGGGCCGCGCTGAGCGCGGTGCCGGAGGTGACCGTGCGGGACGCTGCCTGGGCGTCGGCCTCGGCCGCCGTCAGGATGCGGAAGTCCCGTTTCTGCAGGTACTTGGGGCAGTTGGCGATGACCTGGTCGAGCGCGATGCGCAGTCCGCCGGCAGCGGGGAGCGCTCTGCCGTTGAGACGCATGCGCCGCCGGGTGGCCGGCTCGATGGCGATCATGCCCAGACGCGCGGGCCGTGCCGCGTCGGCGGCCCCGGCGGGTGCGCCGGCCGGGCCGAGGAGGTCCGCGAGGGGGTCCTCGGGCAGGGGGAGCGCGTCGATGGTCAGGGTGCGGGGGTCGGGCGCCGCCAGGAACCCGGGGGCGCCGGTCAGCTGGGTGGCCCAGACGCGGCCCGCGCGGTCCGTACCGCCGACGATGATCATCGGCTGTTCGGCGAGGAAATCCGCCGCGACGGCGGGGACGGTGTCACCGATGGCTCCGAGGGAGAAGGTCGCCGGGCCGGTGAGGTCCGCGCGGCTCTGCACCATGATTTCGCCGGGGTGGTAGCCGGTTGCCACGGCAGTTCCTTTCGTTCCGCCGCGACCGGGGACGTGGGCCCGCGGGCCCGTGGGCCCGTGGGGTGCCCCTTGTCCCCGGTCGCACCTTGAGGTGCTGCGGGCGGCTCTTGTTTAGAAGAAGCCGCAGGTGGGAGCGCCCGGGGTGGGGGCGGCGGCCGGGTCGGCGCCGGTGGGCGCGTAGATCTCCAGGCGGATGCCGTCGGGGTCGGTGAAGAAGATGCCGCCGGAGGCGCCGTTCTCACCGTGGGGGACGACGCCGTCGTAGTTGAACTCGGCGCCCAGGCCGCGCAGGACCTCTTCGGTGGCACGGACCTCTTCGATGGTCTCCACCTGGAAGGAGAGGTGGTGGAGGCCCGGCAGGTCCTTGCCGAACGCGCCCGCGCTCTGCTGCCAGAGGGCGACCTGCATGGCGCCGTCGCGGCCGAGGAACGCCCAGCGGCGGTCCTCGTCCTTGCCCTCGGCCATCACCTCGAAGTCGAAGATCTCGCGGTAGAAGGGCAGGGAGCGGTCCAGGTCGGTGACGTTCAGGCCGACGTGCCCGGTCTTCAGGGTCTTTGCCTTGCTCATGGTCGATCACTGCTTTCGGTCAGGGCTTCGAGACACTCTCTTAACCGCTGAACCAGACTTTAATGGTTAGTTTTATAGATCGTCAACCCTTGATCTTGGGATGACCGGTTAGTGTTGGGCCCCCCACAGAGAAGGAAGGAGCCGCCCTGTGCTTCCCTCCCCGGAGCCGGACCCCCGGCCACTGACCGGCGAACCGCCCTCCATCGACCTGCTCAACACCCGTTGGATCGACAGCGCGGGCTGGCACGACCTGCTGGATTCCGTCGAAGGACTGGGCATCTGGCTCGCCGGCCCGCTCGTCCGCCAAGAGCTCGGCGACCGGCCGGCCGTGGCCGACCTGGAGACGCTGGAGGCACTCCTGCAGGTCCGGGGTGCGCTCAGGGCCGTCATCGACGCCCCCGTCCCCTGGGACGAGGGCATGGTCGGCCCGCTCAACGCCGTCCTGGCACACGGCCACGTCCGCCGTCTGCTGCTGCCCGAAGGCCCCGGCACCACCGTCGAGGTGGACGCACCGTCCTGGCTGGTGGCCTGGACGGTCGCCGAGAACTTCCTGCGGCTGCTCGAGGACCGGCCCGAACGCATCCGGTCCTGTGCGAACCCGGAGTGCGTCCTGCGCTTCTACGACATCTCCAAGAACGGCACACGCCGCTGGTGTTCCATGTCCGGCTGCGGCAACCGTGCCAAGGCGAACCGGCACTACGCGCGCCGCCACCACGGCTGACGCCGGGAAACACGAACGCCAAGGACCCGGGCCCCGGGTGCGAGCCCGGGCCCCGGGCCCTTGTGCCGAGGGACGCTAGTGCTGTGACTCGATCCGGTACTCCGTACCGCCACTGCCGGGCACCCGGTCCCGCAGCTCTGCGCGGCGGACCTTGCCCGAGGTCGTCCGCGGCAGGGAATCGACGAACTCCAGGGCACGCACCCACTTCTCGGGCGGCAGCTCCCCCCGCACCAGGTCGAGGATCCACTGCGCGCTCCGATCCCCGGCCGGGTGCTGCGGCGCGATGACCACGTACGCCTTGGGCGCCCACAGGCCCACCGGATCGGGAACCGGGACCACCGCGGCATCGGCCACCGCCGGGTGGCGCAGCAACACCGTTTCCAGTTCGCGCGGGGAGATCCGGTGGTCGAACGCCTTGAACATGTCGTCGGAGCGGGCCAGGTGGGTGAGGCTGCCGTCCGGGGCGCGGACGGCGAGATCACCCGTGTGGTAGTGGCCGCCGGCCAGCGCCTTCGCCGTACGGGCCGGGTCACCGACGTAGCCGCG